>CAMDPA010000021.1 GCA_945903565.1 Devosia equisanguinis
CCGCACTCGAGCCTCGACGGCATGACGCCCGATCGGGCATACTTCGGACCACACTGCATCCTGCCGATCCGCTCGGCAGTCTAACCCCGGCAGAGCCTCCACTTATCGCAGCGGAAAATCTGTCCGAACAAGCGGGGCCACCTCAGACCAACGCTGTTGTCCACAGGCAGTGTCACTCACTTGCATCGGCTTAAATTTCTTGCTTACGGCAAAGCCAGCGCATCATGGCGACGGCCGGCAGCCGTTTAGCCGGCGGCGCGCGACCTTAAAATACGAAGCCCGGCAGGCGCTCGAATCCGGGCAGCGATCGCGCGCCGGCCTCGCCGACCACCCGCGCCGCGAAGCTGGTGCCGATCCGCCGCCACTGCATCAGCCGTCCCAGACCATGCTCGGTTTTGATTCCGACAAGCCTTCCGCCGTCCTGGAGCTGGTCGAGCACGGCAGCCGGGATCTCCTCGACGGTACCTGCGATCAGGATCGCCGCGTACGGGGCTTCAGCCCCCCATCCCGCAGCCAGTGGGCCGGTCACAACAGACGCGTTGGCAACGGCGTGCTGCTTGAGCACCGCCCGTGCCTGCGAGGCTAATGCCTCGTCGCTCTCGAGCGCCACGACGGATTTGGCGATTCTGGCCAGCACTGCCGCGCCGTAGCCGGTGGCAGTGCCAATCTCCAATACGCGATCCTCGGCTTCGATCTCGAGTTGCTGGACCATCCGCGCAAGCGTCCGCGCTGCAACGAGCGCACGCCGTTGGCGGCCCTGCGCGGTTGCCCCCACGGGGAGATCCTGATCCATATAGGCCAACGCCCGTGTATCGGGGGCCGCGAATGCCTCGCGCGGGATGTCGAGCATGGCCGCGATGACGCGGCGGTCCGTGACGTCGCTCGGCCGCACCTGGCTTTCGACCATATTCTTGCGCTGCAGCTCAAAGCCGATCATTGCTCGCTCCCGCCCATCCACTGCGTCCGTCCTCGACGGCGGCGAACATATCGAAGCCGTCGCGCCGCTGCCAGCCCTCCGCCCGGTCAAGCGGGGCATCATGCGTGCGGCGCGCCGACGCAAACCTTGCCCCTGCAGCGTTTGTTGCGTCGTGCCGGTTGGTCGTGATAGAGACCCCTCGCTCCCGGGTTGCTTCGCGGCACCGGCCAACCCACCCCTCGTCAAAGAGGCGCGATAAGGCATCGGGGGCAACAGAGGCCACGTGGCGGAGTGGTGACGCAGCGGACTGCAAATCCGCGCACCCCGGTTCAATTCCGGGCGTGGCCTCCAATATTTTCAATAGGTTGGGCTGTCAAAATGTCCGAGCCGGCATCGCGCGGCCCCAGCGGACACGATATCGCGAAATTGTGGAGCGAGGCGCCGGCCTTCATGCCCCACGGCGGTGGCTGCTCATGCGCGGGCCATATCGATCTGCATCTGGACACCGGCGCCGTCGAAGCGGACATCCTCGATTACCTGGCAGGACGTTATGGCACCGGCGTCGAGCCGGAACTGGCGGACTTCGTTGCAAAGCGAATCGCGATGTGCGGCGTGACCTTTGCGGTGTGGCTCGCGTCCCTCGACACAGCCCCGCTCTCCCCCCCCGCGGCGACACGGCTCAAGGCCGACCTGCATGCGACAATCGGGTCCCTGGCCGGCGCGCGATCTGGAAGCCACTGATAGTGGCCAGCAATGGCTCGGCAAGCGCCGCAGCATGACAGGGGGCGAGATGAACATCGCGGGATTGCGGCTGGCCGCCGACATCGGCGGCACCTTCACGGACGTGGCCGCGTTCGACGCGACGTCGCAGCGTCTGTTGCTCGGCAAGGCGCTGTCCACGCCGCGCCAGCTCGTGGATGGCGTATCGGAGGGCGTGGCGAAAGCCGGCGCGCGGTTCGCGGACGCCTCGATCTTCCTGCACGGCTCGACCATCGCCATCAACACGATGCTGGAGCGCTCCGGTGCGCGCACGGCCTTGATCACGACACAGGGTTTTCGCGATGTGTACGAGATCGGCCGCATCAACCGGCCCGATGCCTACAACCTCTATTTCAAGCGGCACGATCCGCTGGTGAAGCGTTCGCTGCGTTTCGAGGCGGCCGAGCGCGTGACGGCGGAGGGCGAGGTGCTGATCCCGCTCGACGAGGCGGCTCTGCACTCCGTTTGCGACAAGCTGATCGCGCTCGACATCGAGGCCGTCGCGATCATGTTCCTGCATTCCTATCGCAACCCCGACCACGAGCGCCGCGCCAAGGCTATCGTGACCGAGCGGATGCCGGCGGCATTCATCTCGGCTTCGCATGAACTGTCGCAGGAATACCGCGAGTTCGAGCGGACTTCAACGGTGGTAGCCAACGCCTACATCGGGCCGCGCGTTCGCGATTACGTGGGCGGCATCGAGCGCCATCTGAAGGCTGAGAACTTCAAGGGCTCGTTCCTGCTGGTGCAGTCGACCGGTGGGCTGTACGAGGCGGATCAGGCGAAGACGCAGTGCATCCGGATGTTGGAGTCGGGCCCTGCCGCCGGCGTGATCGGCGCGCAGGCGCTGGCCCAGGCGATGGGGCTCCACGATGCCATCGCGTTCGACATGGGCGGCACCACTGCCAAGGCGGGCCTGATCCACAAGGGCGAGGCCCTTACGACCGGAGTCGCGCTGATCGGCGGCTACGAGCGCGCGTTGCCGATCCAGACCGCGATGATGGACATCTTCGAAGTCGGCACGGGCGGCGGCAGCATCGCCAAGGTGGACGAGAGCGGCGCGCTGCGCGTCGGCCCGCAAAGTGCGGGCGCGGAACCGGGGCCTGCCTGCTACGGCCGTGGCGGTACCGAGCCGACCGTGACCGACGCCAACCTCGTGCTCGGCCGGCTCGGCGCGGATCACTTTCTCGGTGGTGAACTGGTGCTCGATACGGGCGCTGCACGCCGCGCGATCGACGAGCACGTCGCCAAGCCGCTGGGTATCTCGATCAGCGAGGCGGCGGACGGTATTCTGCGCATTGCGGCCACGGCAATGTCATACGCGGTGAAGGGCGTATCGACCGAACGCGGGCTCGACGCCGCCGCGTTTCCGATGATCGCCTACGGCGGCGCGGGACCGCTGCACGCCACGCATATCGCGCGCGAGATCGGCACGTCGCGCGTCATCATTCCGCGTGCGCCCGGCCACTTCTGCGCGTTCGGCATGCTGTTCGCCGACCTGCGCTACGACTTCGTACGGACATGGCCGTCGCCGCTCGGCACGCTCGATTTTGCGGTCATCGAAGGCGTTTACCGCGAGCTGGAGGCGGAGGGCCGCGCCGCATTGGGAAGAACCAGCGCACGCACCAACGGCGTTCGCATCACCCGCGCCGCCGACATGCGCTACGTCGGGCAAGAACATGCCGTTGCCGTGGAGTTGCCGGCGGCGCTGTTCGAGACCGCCGACCGCGCCGCGATCAAGGAGCGCTTCGACGCCGAGCATCTCAGGCGCTATGGCACCAGCGCGCCGAAGGAACTCGCCGAAATCGTCAGCCTGCGAACCACGGTAGCCGGCCGGATGGCACACCCGCCACTCGAACGCATCGAGGCGGGCGGTGCGGCCCCCTCGCGCGAGGCCAGCCGCGGACCACGGCCCGTCACGTTTCCCGACTGCCCTGAGCCGCGCTCCACGCCGGTGTTCATGCGAGACGCACTGCGCGCGGGCAATCGCATCGCTGGACCGGCCATCATCGAGGAGCACGCCTCGACGACGGTTGTCTTTCCGGGGGATGCTCTCACCGTCGATGTGTTCGGCAATCTGGTGATCGAGATCGGGAGCATTGCGTGATGACCGCACCACACACCGGCCACCGCCACAGCGACGCCATCCTGACCGAGATCATCCGCAACGGCGTGTTGGCGGTGACGGAGGACATGAAGACCAACCTCACGCGCACCGCCTACAACATGATCATCTACGAAGCGCTCGACTTCACGGTCGGGCTGTTTACCCCGGAGGGCGACACCGTTTCTATCGGCTTGGGCCTGCCGATGTTCATCCGCGGCATGTCGGAAACCGTGCGGGCGAAGGTCAAGCATTTCGGGCTCGAAAACATCAAGCCGGGCGACATTCTCGTCACCAATGACGCCTACACGACCGGCAGCCACCTCAACCACTTCACGTTCAGCCAGCCGATCTTCCATGGTGGCAAGCTGACCGCGTTCGCGTGCTGCATGGCGCACTGGCAGGACGTCGGCGGTCAGCTCGGCGGCATCACCACGGACATCTATGCCGAGGGCATCCAGATCCCGATCGTGAAGTACCAGCGCGAGGGCGTGGTCAATCAAGACCTCGTCGACATCATCCGCATGAACGTGCGCATGCCCGACCGCGCGATGGGTGATCTTCGCGCGCAGATAACGGCGGTGAATACCGGCGAGCGCCGTTTCCTCGAATTGCTGGAACGGTATGGTCGCGATCCCGTGATGCGCGCGATTGCAACCATCATGGATCAGTCCGAACGCGCCGCGCGCGCGCGTACCCGTTCGATCCCGAACGGCACCTACGAAGCCACGTCGTTCATGGACGACGACGGCGTGGAGGTCGGCAACCGCATTCCGATCAAGGTGCGCGTCATCGTCGAGGACGACGAGATGACGATCGACCTGACGGAGGTCTCGCGGCAGGTGCGCGGATTCTATAACTCCGGCGAGACCACCGGCCATGCTTGCGCGCAAGTGGCCTACAAGTGCATCACCTCGCCGACCGACTATCCGATCAACGAAGGCAGCTTCCGCTCGCTCAAGGTGAAGCTGTTGCCGGGCACGGTCGTCAGCGCAGTGAAGCCGGCCGCGATGCGCTGGTGGATGACGTTCCCGATGACCATCGTCGATACGATCTTCAAGGCGCTGGAACCCGCGATCCCCTCGCGCGTGATCGCGGGGCATCACGCCGACCTCGTGGTTGCGCAGGTGCACGGCATCGAGCCGAAATCGGGCCGCTTTTTCATCGGCAATTTCGGCCCGCTAGGTGGCGGCTGGGGCGGCAAGATGACCGAGGACGGCCTGAGCGCCACGGTCTGCCTCAACGACGGCGACACCCACAACTCGCCGGTCGAGCAGATCGAGACCAAGCATCCGTTGATCGTGGAAAAGCTCGCGCTGCGCGAAGGTTCCGGTGGCGCAGGCCGCAATCGCGGCGGCCTCGGCATCGCACGCACGGTGCGGGCGCGGACCGCGCTGTCGCTCAACACCACGATCGAGCGCATGCACTGCCGCCCGTGGGGACTCGCGGGGGGAGGCGATGGCGCGGGCAACGAAGTGACGTTGCGCCTCGATGGCCGCGAAGTCACCGACCTGCCAAACGCCAAGGTGCTCGTGCAGCGCCTCAAGGCCGGCGACAGCTTCACGCTGATGTCGGGCGGCGGCGGCGGCTTCGGCAACCCGCGCGAACGTGAGCCCGCGCGCGTCGCGTTCGATGTCGCGGAGGGCTATGTTTCGCTCGATGAAGCGCGCGAGCTGTATGGTGTGGCCCTGCACGACGACGGCAGCGTCGATGCGGAGGCGACGCGGGGGTTGCGGGCGTGAGCGGACGGATCCGCGTAGGCTGGGTCAAGTGAAGCGTAGCGCAGCACCACCCAGCATTTACAGGCGCAACTTGGATTGCTGGGTCCCGCTTTGGTTGGTCGCTCCGGCCCAAGCGCCGACGCGACGTGCTTGACCCTGCCTACGCCACCGCTACGCCTTCGTCAGCCGGTGTTTCACTAAAAACGCCGTCAGAATGTCAGCGCACGCATCCGGACGCTCGATCTGCTGGAGGTGGCCGGTGTTGGGTACTGCCTCGTAGTCGTAGCCGTTCTCGGTTCCCAAGGCACGGTTGGCAAGGCCGGTTGCCGGAGCGCCTTTCATGTCGGGATCGCAGCCGACGAGCTTTACCGGACCACCGAAATCGGCGGGCTTGGGCCACAAGTTGAGCTTCAGCGCCTCGGCGTAAATCGCGGTTTCGACCTCGGGCGAACATACCAGCGACCAGGTTTCAGCGCCCTCGTCCTTGCGCAAAACGGAACGCGCCATCAGGTCGTGCATGCCCTCGACCCAGCGGGCGGTGGCGCGCGATTCCTTCAGCTCCTGGGTCAGTTCATCGACCGAATTGAAGGTGCGGCGACGACCGCCTGCATACTTCACCAGCCGGTTCTCGAACTCCTCCATCTGGGCGTAGACGGGGTGCGAGGGCGGCGGCACGTTGGGCGGGTCGTAGAGCACGAGACCGGCCCAGCGCCAGCCGATCTCGATCGCGTGCTTCATCGCCGTACGCGAGGAAAACGAGTGCATCACGGCGACCGTCGTGCGCTTGCCGAGCTCGGCTTCTACACCATCCGCTACGTGGTCGAGATCGCGCGCGAGCTGGTAGTAGACGTGATTCTTCACAGGAGAACGGTCGCTTAAACCATGGTTGCGGAAGTCGAAGATGACGACGTCGTAGCTGGCGAGGAACTGTTGCCAAAATGGTACATACGCGTCGACCGCAAAACCATTCCCGTGGCTGACGAGCAACCGCGTTCCGTTTGGATTACCATAGCGACGCACACGAACTTTCGGCCCGTCCTCCATCGCGATTTCGAAGCGGGCGGTCGCTGCTGGCAAAGTGAGTGCTGGCAAGGTCAATGGCATCGCGATCCTCGAAGCTGGGCAGAACTCGCCAAAAAACGGCGCGGCCGATTTTGCGACAAAGCCCAGCTAAAGCAAAGGTCCGCTTCATACCGGCCAGCAGAAAGTTTGACTCGGATTCCAGGCCTGCTCGCCGGTATGGTTTTGCTTGCGTGCAGCCGCCACACCAACCCTGCACGCGTGATACCGTCGCGAATGTTCAATCGATTCACAAGCCAAACCTTTGGCTCGATGGTATCAGCCGATGCCAAACACCTGACGGTACTGCGCGGCAGTATCGCCCTGTTGCGATGCCCCGCCCTTATCGCCGCGCGACGACGCGGGCCTGCGTGGCGCGGGTTTGGCACTTTCGGCTGCCGCGTCGGACTGAGCGGGGTGGGCCATTTGCGCTGTGGTGGAAACCTCCACCACGGGCTCGGCGCCATAGAATTCGAGGCGGCCGATACTTGCAACCTTGTAGAGCGGTCGCGCCCAGGCCGGCCGCATGCGCTTCTCGTGAAAGTGCGTCGCGCCGACCAGACGGTGCTGCACGCCCGCACCTGCAACGAGCGCCGAAGCGACCTCGATGGCGCTGGTGAGTGCGGCGCCCGACGCGGGGATTATCCCGACGTTGCGGCACGTGGCCTCGAACAGGCACCCGGTCGGCAGGTTGAGGCCATGATAGACGGTCCGGCAAATCGTCTGCGGTGGTTTCGTGGCGCGCGCCCGGTTCAGCGCAATCTGGCCGACACCCAACTGGGCATCGCGCGGTTCGCGGCCAGCCTCGAAATAGACCGCCAGAGCCAAGCATCGCACTTCGCTGGCCGGGATGCCCTTCACGCCTTTCAGCTGATCGAGTTCCGCGCTGGCCGTGGCTGTGCGATCGGCGTTGGGATCGCCGCCCAATCCCCGGATGACGGCGCCGCGCACCCACCCCCCGGCGACCGCCATGCCGTGACCGGCGTGCTGCCAGATGCTGGCCTGCGGATACACCAGCCAAGCAGCGACCAAGAGCACGACGGAGAGCTTCAAGGCAAGCTTGGCCCTCAGCGCGTTTTGCGCCTTGGTCATGACAGAACTGAAATCCATGGCCCCCTCGGATTTCGGGGCGCCGTTCCAAGGCATCGGACGACGCAATACAAGCTCAATGCGATGCATACCCCATGCATGCACATTGGGCGTGTTCATCCCTATCTGCGGTTGAGGCTCCTGTCTATCGGCGAGCAGCCCGTTGGATCGCTACCGCGGCAGGTTTCGTGTCGATTGCCAGCCGGTATCGTAAGGTGGCAACACTTTATGAAGAAACTGCGTCGCCCACAGGCCACCGCCTGCGCTTCCACATCCAAGCAGCAATCGAGGAACATAGATCCATGACGACGACCGCCCGCACGGCTTTGATCACAGGCGCTTCCACCGGCATCGGCCGGGAGATTGCGATCGGTATGGCGCGCGCGGGATACGACGTCGCCATCACCGCGCGCGATGTGAATGGCCCGCTCCGCGAGGTGGCCAAGGATCCCGCGTTTGCCGGCCGCCGCGTGGTGCCCGTCGCGCTCGATCTGCGCGAGGAAGCCAGCATTGCGGCGGCGTTCAAGGCGGCGGTCGCGGGGCTTGGTCCCATCGACGTGCTCGTCAACAATGCCGCCCGCGCGCTGATCAAGCCGGTGGTCGACGTCTCCTGGGCGGAATGGAACGACGTGACGGATACGAACCTGCGCGGCGCGTTCTTCATGTCGCAGCAGTTCGCGCGGCATTGCCTGGCGGCCAAACGCCCCGGCGCGATCGTCAACCTTTCCTCCACGCATGCGCGCGCCGCGATCGCGGGACGCTCCGTCTATGGCATCGCCAAGGGCGGCCTCGAGCAGATGACGCGCATGATGGCAGTGGAGTGGGCGCAAGACGCCATCCGCGTCAACGCCGTCGCGCCAACCACCGTCATGACGCCATCGCGGGCCGTGGGCTTGAGCGATCCGGTGCGGCGGGAAACGATGCTGGCGCGCATTCCGCTGCGCCGTTTCCCCGAAGCCTGCGAGATCGCCGATGCCGTGATCTATCTCGCAAGCCCCGGTGCCGCCTCGATCACCGGGCACGTGCTGATGGTCGATGGCGGGCTGACGGCGGAGTGATACCGTCGAGCCATCGGTTTGACCTTTGAGCAAACGGACGTTCCCATGCCCGTGCCCCGTCATGTCTTCGATCCGCCCTTCAACATCGTCCGTGCCAGTCATATTGCGCTCGGCGTAACGGACCTCGCCCGAAGTCGCGCGTTCTACGAAGGCACACTCGGGTTGCACGTCGAAGAGGCATCCGCGCACACGATCTATCTGCGCGGCATGGAGGAGCGGCAGCACCACTCGCTGGTGCTGGTGCGTTCGGATGTTCCGTTCGCGCACGCGCTCGGCTTCAAGGTCAGCCACGACGGGGACCTCGACCGTGCCGCGCACTGGTGCCGGCTCAACGGCCTGCAGCACGGCCTCGTCGAGCGCGCCTATCAGGGGCGCACACTGCAGATCGTCGATCCCTGGGGATTGCCGATCGAGTTGTGCGCCAAGATGGAAAAGCGCGAGAACCTGCTGCAGAAGTATGGGCTCTACAAAGGCGTCCATCCCCAGCGCCTCGACCACTTCAATGTGTTCGCGCCGGACGTACAAGGCGCGCTCGACTTCTATGCCACCCTCGGCTTCCGGCTGACCGAGTACGCAGAGGAGGATGGTTCCGGCGCCAGGATCGCGGCGGCGTGGCTGCAGCGCAAGGGCAACGTCCACGATCTCGCTCTCACCAACGGACGCGGGCCGCGCCTGCATCACCTCGCCTATTGGGCGCCGACGGCAATGCATATCATCCACCTGTGCGATGTGATGGCCTCGACCGGCTACCTCCTGAACATGGAACGCGGACCCGGGCGGCACGGGATATCCAACGCGTTTTTCCTCTATGTGCGTTGCCCCGACGGTCACCGCATCGAGATCTATACGTCCGACTATCAGACCATGGACCACGACCACGAGCCGCTGCGCTGGTCCCTGCGCGATCCACGCCGCCAGACGCTGTGGGGCCAGCCGGCCCCGCGCTCCTGGTTCGAGGAAGGCTCATCGTTCGCGGGGACGCGGGAGCGCGAAGCGCTGTTTCAGGCGCAGGTGCTGGTGGCGGATTGAGAAATTGAACGGCATGGCCGGCCAGCCAACTCCCGTCCTCTCGCATCAACCTACAATCATACGTCAAAGACATAGTATGTCATTGACGTATTGCGGTGCGTGCATTATCTCAACTCGGATGTGACGAATGACCGCCGAAAAAGACGATTTCAGACTGCTGGAGGTCGTCGAGCTGAATTCGTTCGCCCGCGAAGCAGACGTCCTGTTGAGCCGGGAAGACTTGGCCTTGCTAACGGGAGAGCTTGCTACACACCGGCAACTCGGTTCGGCAATCAGGGGAACGGGCGGACTGCGCAAGGTCCGCTGGGGCGCCCAGAGCCGAGGCAAGAGAGGCGGAGTGAGGGTTATCTACTACTACGGTGGAGATCACATGCCGCTCTTCCTGATTGCGATCTATGCGAAATCCGAGAAGGCCGACTTGAGCCCAGCGGAGAGAAAAGCGGCAGCAAAGCTGATTGAAGTGTTGCGCCGCGAATATGATTGAGGTGGTCCGGATGGCCAGGAAGAGCAAGATCATCACCGGCCTCGAGGAGGCTGTTCGCTTTGCGCGTGGCGACCGGGACGCCGGGAAAATCCGCAAGGTCAAGGTGCCCCATCCGATCGACGTGCGCGCGATCCGTTCGCGTCAGGGTCTTTCGCAGGCAGAGTTCGCGGCCAAGTTTGGCTTCCCGTTGTCGACGCTCAGAAACTGGGAGCAGGGGCATCGAGCGCCATCGGGTGCAAGCCGTACCTTACTGCTTGTTATCGATAAGCAGCCCAAGGCTGTCGAAGCTGCGTTGGCCGCTTAAGAAGCAATCTCAACGATCGTCAGGTCGCCTTCGCGCCGAGGGCGCGACTGCGACCAGTCCCCGTCTTGCGCAAGGCTGACCCTGCGGGGAGGGTGACCCTCCCAGACCCACCCTCTTTTTATACCAATCCGCATAGACATTGACCGTCATCTTCGACCGAAGTGACCCCGGCCGTCGAGCCGGGGGAACGAGCGTCGGAGACCCAGCATAAGAATTGGGCGAAGCCCACAATGTGAACTTGAATTTACTATGGTTGCGGGGGCTCCGAGATTATTTTCGGCTACGACCCAAGGATCTCCGCAATCCCCGCGTCTAACAAACCAATAGAGGCCGGGCGGATGCGCGATAGTGCCACGAGATACGGGACCAGGGCGAGGCGAATGCGGGGGCGGCGATGCCGTTTCCGATCACGACCTCGCGCGTGAAGCGGCCTGTGGCGACGAGGCGGCGTTCACGGCGCTGATCGAGCGGCACTACAACCGCATACACCGGCTGGCGTGGCGCTGGTGCGGCAATACCGTGGATGCCGAAGACGTCGCGCAGGACGTGTGCGTGAAACTTGCCAGCGCCATTCGCGGCTGGCGCGCGGAGGCGGCGTTCGCGACGTGGCTTTACCGGATCGTATTCACGACCGCCACCGACCGGCTGCGCGCGCGCCAAAGGTTACGGCTGGTCGAGCCGTCCAAGATGATGACGCTGGTCGAAGCTCAACCCGAGCCCGCGCACGCCGAAGCGTTTGCGCCGAGCGCGGAGGTTCACATGCTGCACGGCGAGTTATGGGACGAGGTGCGTCGGCTGCCCGATCAACAACGCGATGCCGTGCTGCTCGTCTACGGCGAGGACCTCAGTCATGCGGAGGCCGCGGAGATCATGAGCTGCACGGAGAAAACCGTGTCGTGGCATCTGCACGAAGCGCGGCGGCGCTTGAAGACCAAGTTGATGGCGGCGGGTTGACGATGATGTCGAGCGAGCAGCGGCGATGAGCGATCACGATCTGAAACGACTGAAGGATCTGCCGGTGCCGCCCCCACGGCCCGAGGCGAAGGCGGCGGCTATCGCCGCGGCGCGGGCAGCGTTCGCTCAAGGCGATGCGCCCGTAGGTTGGGTTGAGCGTAGCGCAGCCCAACAAGCAACCGCACACCAGGACACGTTGGGCTTCGCAAAAGGCTCAGCCCAACCTACGAATTCTCGATCCGCATCCAAAGGAACCGAAGCGCCGGCCCGTCAGACACACGCATCACCCAACAGGAGGAACCGGATGCGTGTATCCCAGACTTATGCGATGGCCGCTTCGGTTGCCGCGCTATGCGTTGCAGCCCCCACGGCGCTTTATTTGCTGAAGCCGAAGACGAACTCGATTGCGGCCTCGAGCCCGAAGGAAACGGTGATTGCAGCGGTGCCCATGGCGCCAGCTCAACCCGTAGGTCGGGTCGAGCCCGCGAGACCCGACAATGTGAGCGGCACGGGAATTGCTGGTTCGCCGGCGCCGACCCAACCTACGGCTGCGCTGCCCACACCGGTTGCTGCGCCGGAACCGGTGGCGAAACAAGATGAGCTTGCGAAAGTCGCCACCGATGCCGGGCGTGCGGATAAGCCGGCAACACCTGCGGTGAGCCCGCCTGCAACAACCGAAAGCAATCGGCTCGTCGATGAATTGAAGAGGAAGGCAGAAACCGATCGCAGTACCGCGATGTCCGTGCGCGAGCGCAACTCGCAACTTTTGGCCCAAGCTACGGTGCAAGGCGAGGTTCGTCGCCCGGCAACTGTTCCCGCTCCTGGAATGGCAATGGCCGGTGCGCCTCTGACAGCTGCGGATGCGCGACCTGTAGAGAGAAAGTATCGTTCGTCTAGCGCCAATCAAATGGCCTTCGGTGCATTAGACACCCCGAACATTGCTCCGGAGTGGGGCAAGTCACGCCTCGGCGGCCAGATCGCCGTTGCGTCACCGCCGCCACCTTCCGACTCCATCGCACGCCCCCACATCGACCAAGGCCGCGATCAGTTCGAAACCTCGGCGCCCAACCCTGTCAAATCGGTCGCGGACGAGCCGGTCTCCACGTTCTCGATCGACGTCGATACGGCCTCGTATTCGTTCGTGCGGCGTTCGCTCAATGGTGGCCGACTGCCGCCGAAGGGGGCGGTGCGCGTCGAGGAGATGATCAACTATTTCCCCTACGATTATGCGCGGCCCGAAAGCGCGGCGGAGCCGTTCCGGGCGAATGTGCAGGTGTTTCCGTCGCCGTGGAACGCGAGTAACCAGCTCGTTCATATCGGCCTCAAGGGCTACGACCTGAAGAGCGCCGAACGGCCGCGTGCGAACCTCGTGTTCCTCGTCGACATCTCCGGCTCGATGGGGCCGGAGGACCGGCTGCCGTTGCTCAAGAATGCGTTCCGTATGCTGCTCGACAACTTGCGGCCCAACGATACCGTGTCGATCGTCACCTATGCGAACGGCTCGGATGTCCGGCTGCAGCCGACCATGGTCGCGGCGAAGTCGAGCATCCTGGCCGCCATCGATTCACTTCGCGCGGGCGGTTCCACGCACGGCGCGCAGGGGATTACAGACGCCTACAAGGTGGCGGAGGCGAACTTCGACAAGGCGGCGGTAAACCGCGTGATCCTGGCGACGGATGGCGACTGGAACGTCGGCATCACCAACCGCGACCAGCTCAAGGGCTTCATCGAGAGGAAGCGCGAAACCGGCATCTTCCTGTCGATCCTCGGCGTCGGCATGGGCAACCACAACGACGCGCTGATGCAGACGCTCGCGCAAAGCGGTAACGGTGCCGCCGCCTACATCGATACGCTGAACGAAGCGCGCAAGGTGCTGGTGGACGAGGCGTCGTCCACGCTGTTCCCGATCGCCAAGGACGTGAAAATCCAGCTCGAGTTCAATCCGGCGCGCGTGTCCGAGTATCGCCTCATCGGCTACGAGACACGCTTGCTGAAACGCGAGGACTTCAACAACGACAAGGTCGATGCTGGCGATGTCGGCTCCGGCCATTCGGTGACCGCGATCTACGAGATCACACCGGTGAATGCGCCCAAGCTCGCCGATGATTTGCGCTATCAACCGCGACCGGCGGCAGCCCCCGCACGTCCACCTGTCGTGGACGCAAAGGCCGCCGAGATCGGTTTCCTCAAGCTGCGCTACAAATTACCGAAAGAGGAAGCAAGCCGCCTCGCGACGTTCGCGATCGGGCCGGAGCAGGAGCGGCGCGCTGTCGCGGAAGCTTCAACGGAAGCGCGGTTCTCGACAGCGGTTGCCGCGTTCGGCCAGTTGCTCGGCGGTCAGGCCCACATGAAGGGCTACACCTTCGACGACGTGATCGCACTCGCCAACAGCGCCAAAGGCGAAGACCCCTTCGGCTATCGCGCCGAGTTCGTCAATCTCGTGCGGCTAGCGAAGACCGCAAGCGCAAGCGTGGCGCCACGGTGAATGCTGGGGTCAGACCCTGCGGGTCTGCCCCCCTCTTGCACGATGTCGCGGCTAATTTGAAACGTATCGCGCGTAATGGGGTCAGACCCGCAGGGTCTGACCCCGACAATGCATCACTCCACGCTCGCGCCGCTCGACTTGATCGGCTTCTCCGACTTCGCAATTTCCTCGCGCACGGCCTTTGCCAGATGCGCGGGACCGCGGCGGGCGGGCGGCGGCACGGTCAGGCCGAGTTCGTCGAACCGCTTCGATACGTGAGGAATGTCGAGCGTCTCGCTCAACACGTCGGCGAAGCGTTTGACGACCGCGGGATGCGCGCCCTTGGGCAGGAACATCGAGTTCCAGCCGTCGGAGTCGAGGCCATCGACGCCCGCCTCGGGGCCCGTCGGCAGATCAGGAAGAACCTTCGAGCGATCGTTCGACAGCACCACGATCGGCACGATTTGCCCGCCGTTGATCTGCGGCAGCGCCGTCGAGATCACTTCGCACATATAGTCGATGCGCCCGCCGAGAAGGTCCTGCATCGAGGGGCCGGAGCCGCGATAGGGCACGTGCGCGACATTGAGCTTCAACACCTAGTTCATGATCACGCAACTGATGTGCGTTCCCGAACCCATGCCGGCCGAACCATACTGCATCTTGGCCTGGTTGGTCGTCGCATAGGCGATGAACTCCTTGAGCGTTTTCACGCCCATGTCCTTGCGCACCACCAGCAGCTTGGAGTTCTCGACGATGTGGCCGACCGGCGTGAAATCCGCCACCGCATCGTATTGCGGGCGCTTGTAGAGCCACTGGTTGTAGGCGTGCGTGCCGGTGTTTCCCACCAGCAGCGTGCGGCCATCGGGCGGCGCATTCTTCGCCCGCGACGAACCGGTCATGCCGCCGGCGCCGCCCTGGTTTTCGATGATGATCTGGCGGCCGAGCTTCTCCGCCATGTACGGCACGACCAGCCGCGCCGTGACATCGACCGGCCCGCCCGCCGCGAACGGAACGATCATCGTGATGTTGCCGGGCGCGATTTCCTGCGCGTGGGTGGTGTTTGCCGCAAGAACGCTCAGTGCTCCGAGGGCCACCGTGCGAATAAAGCGGATCATGATTTATCCCTCATAGTCCCTCGCAGGCTGGGTGAACAATTCTCGTGATTCCGTGGACGGTCGGGTCACGCCCAAAGGCTTGACCCAACCTACGAGATTCACGCCGGAAAATACATATCGAGCCAATCCTTCACGATCGGGCGCACCCGGCCGCCATCGGCTGCGAACATGAAGTGGGTGGTTTCGTTGAAAAGGTGCAGATCCTTGGGCTGTCCGGCGAGGTTGAACATGCGCAGCGACTGCTCGGTCGGCGTCACCGTGTCGACGGAGGAGTGCAGCAGCAGCAGCGGACGCGGCGCGATCTTGGCGACGACGTCGTCGGCGGTGAAGTCGTACATGCTCTGCGCGGTTTCGGCGGTGAACTGGTCGTGGCTCTTCTGCGCGAGGTTATGGCGCAGATTGCCAGGGATCGGCACGATGTCGTAGCGGTCGACCATCATCGACGTGCCGGTCTTGGCGCGATGCGCCTTGCCGTCCGCGAGCATCTTCGTGAACTTCGCCCAGGCTTCCTTGCCGGGGTGCTGGCCTTCGAACTTGATCTTGCCGTTGCCCCAGCCGCCCGACGACACACACGCGCCGATGCGCTCGTCGACGCCGGCCGCATACACGGCGACCGCGCCACCAAAGCTCGAGCCGAGCACGCCGATCTTCTTGCCGTCGATCTCGGGCCGGCTTTGCAGGAAGGTGGTGGCCGCGCGGGTGTCGGCCACCTGCTCCATGCAGATCAGGTTGGCGCGCGTGCCTTCGCTGTCGCCGCAGCCGCGCATATCGAAACCGAGCGCGGCATAGCCCCACTCGTTCAGCATCTTGCAGGGGATCTTGACGTTGTCCGACGTCTTGTTCGAGCCGAACCCGTGCAGCACCATGATGCAGGCGAGCTTCTTGCCCTTGGGCGCATTGTCCGGAAGGCAAAGTGTGCCAGCGATCTTCAGGCCGTCGGATTGGAACGTCACGTTCTCTTGCATGTGGGGAAACCTCTCGTAAGTGGGGCTTTTGGGGTCAGACCCCTGGTCGTTTCAGTTGTTTCCCTCTCCCCTCCCTTCAGAGGGGAGAGGGCTAGGGTGAGGGGCAGCCGCTTGCGCTGGAGCCCTTTAAACAGGGACTCACCGCGTGTTGCCGCCCCTCACCCCGACCCTCTCCCCCTCACGAAGTATGAGGGGGAGAGGGAGAGTTATATCGCACCACTACTTCGCCAGGGCTGCGACATCCTTCGGCGTGGCGACGACTTTGGCGGTAACCTTGGTCAGCTCCTCGGCGGTCGTCGGGTCGATCGGCAGGCGCTTCTTTGCGGCGTCCGCCAGCATGACGGGGTCCTTGATCATGGCCTCGAAGGCTTTGCGCAACGTTGCCACGCGGTCCGCAGGAACGCCGGGCGGCAGGAAGAACGCGCGACCGAAGGCGGCTTCGGCCGAGATGAACTCCGCCGCCTGCTTGGCCTGGGGATCGCTGACCAGCTCGGCCAGTGTGGGCACGTCCTTGTTGCCGGGGTCGCGGTCGAGCGAGGCGAACACGATCGGCTTGAGTTTCTTCTCGGTGATGAACTCCGGTACGGCCAGCTCGACCGACACCCAGGAACCGCCGCGCACCTCGATCTCGCCGCGCTGCATCGCAAGGTTCAGATCCGCCGTGCCCTTGTAGCCGGAGACGATCTTGAACTTGGTGCCGGCGAAGCGGTTGAGGAAGCTCGGCATGATGTAGGTGGGCGAGCTCGGCCCGGTCGCGCCGACGATCGCTTCGGTGGTCTTGGCGGCTTCCACCGACTGCGCCTTGGCGGTGTGCCACACGGCCAGCATGTTGCGGATCGCGGCCATGTTGCCGACCCAGTTCCAGGTGCGCGCATCGTAGCGCGCGAACTCGGGGTTGATGACCTGCGCCAGCACGATCGTCTGCTGCGTCATGGCCATCGTCAGGCCGTCCTTGGTCGCGGTGTTCTGCATCTGGATGGCGGTGTCGAGGCCGCCGCCCTGGCCACCCATCGTCTTGACGATGATGTTCGGCGTGCCGGGGATCTGCCGCTTCATGTGCTCGGCGAGGACCTGCGCGTAGGGCACGAACGAGCCGCCTTCGCCGGCGCCGACCAGGATCGAGATGGTCTTGCCCTTGTAGAAGTCGGCGACGGCGTCCTGCGCCACGGCCGGGGCGGCGAGCGACAGAACCGTGCCGGCAACGGCGGCACCGGCCGCTGTGCGCCAGTGGCAACCGGTCATGCTCGAGATCATCGCTCTGCTCCCTTTACTGGTCTTTCTTCTCGCCCTTCGGCCGGCGCAATCTATCCGAAAGCGCCCTGCCCGCAAGTGCGGCCAGAAAGTCGACTGCGGTCGCCAAGTGGCAAAAATCCCGGCAAATCATTGTCACGGGGCGTCGCTACTGCGACAATGCAGGCATTGCGAGACGTAACCTTCCGGGGGGAAATCCATGCCCAAGCCCAATCGTATTGCGCTGGTGATCGGCAACTCGGCCTATAATCCGGACCCGCTGCCCAATCCCGTGCGCGATGCGGCGCTCATAACGCAGCGGCTGAAGCAGCTTGGCTTCACGATCATCGGCGGCGCATCGAACGAGAAGCACCAGACTGGGCACAACGAGGGTGCGGACCCCTCGACGCAAAAGACCTTCGCCCTGGTGCAGGAGTTCATGACCCAGCTCACGCCGGGCTGCGAAGCCGTGATCTATTACGCGGGCCACGCCTTGCAGGTCGGCGATCAGAACTACCTGATGCCGATCGACACCGATCTTGATCCGAACAAACCCGAGCTCGGCCTGATCAAGATCAAGGAGTGCGTTCAGCGCGCGGCCGCACGCGCCGGGGCTGATGGTATCGTCGCGGTGTTCCTCGACGCCTGCCGCAACAATCCACTCGACGACAAGCAGATGCGCGTCATTCTCGGCCGCTTCGCCGATGCCCAGCCGGTCGAGTTCGGCCAAGGCGGCGCGGTCGCGGTTTCCCGTGGCGGCCTATCCAGCATGAAGATGGATCGCAACGCCGACCAGGCCCGCACGTTCATCGGGCTCGCCACCGCGCCGGGCGACGTGGCGTATGACGGTAAGAAGGGCAATCCCAACAGCCCGTTCGCCCAAGCCTTGGACCGGCATCTGGCCACGCGCGGCCTGGAGATCGAGGAACTCTACAATCGCGTCGCCAAGGATGTGCTCGATCAGGTCGGCCAGGAAATCCGCCGCTATCAGGACCCCTGGAGCGAAACCAACCTCAACCGCAGCTACTATCTCCATCCCGGCAACGGTTGGCCGATCGTGGTGCTGGGGCTGGCGGGTTTGGTCGTCGGCGCGTTGATCTGCACGTTGATATTCGATCGCAACGGTATCGTCAGCGGCATAGGGCGGCCGTGGATCTGGTCGCTGGGCCTGCTGTTTGGAGTGATCGCGGCGTTCGGCACGCAAAGGTGGGGCTCGAAACGCCCGCTCGATATCTTTCTCGCATTTGTCGGCCCCGGGTTCGGCTTCGCACTCGCGCTCGCGATCTTGAAGATCATTCCCGTAATCTCCTCGTGGAACGTCGCCTACGCCGCCGGTGATGATGGCCTGCACGCGCATCGCGTCTTCACCGGCGTGACGTTGGCGGGCGGAGCGCTTTATCTGATCGGCACGGCCCTCGTTTGGAGGGACAATCCCCCGGCCTGGCCGCGTAGCAAAATCCAGTGGCTCAACCGCATCCTGACGTGGTCGTTGCCGCTCATCGTCATCGGCGCCTTGCTGCTGCTGCAGAACTACCTGTCACGGACCCATCCGCTGCTGACGGCGAAGGCGATGTTCGTTGTGCTGGGCGGTGTCATCTACGCGATAAGTATGGCGTTGGCTTGCCGCGGCCAGCGCGGCCTGTTCAGCCATTTCGGGCCGGCCACCGGCGGGATCACGGTCGGCCTGTTGATGGCGGCATTCTTCGCCGTCTTCGAATCCGTTTGCAGTAGCGCCGGCATTCGCCGCGAAGACGCCGTGCCGTTTCTGATCAGCTTGGGCGCGATGTGGCACATGCTGCTTGGCGCGCAGCTGGGCTATTGCTTTGCCTACTACGTGCCCGATCACAAGCCGTGGGCGCCGGAGGCGGGAAAAGCATGAGCCTTTCGAATGGCTGAGACCGGAGCCGGAGCGAGCGGCCGCCAGAAGATCGGCCTGATCATCGGCCTCGGCACCGCGCAGACGCTGGCGTGGGCGTCGAGCTATTATCTCGTGGCGTTCGTCGCCGGGCCGCAGGCGCGCGATCTCGGCATCGAGATCAACACGATTTTTGCCGCGTTCACCGGCGCGCTGCTGGTGGCGGCCCTGGTTGGTCCGCGCGTCGGGCGCACGATCGATCTGATCGGCGGGCGCGAGGTGCTGGCGGTTTCGAACCTGTTGTTCGCCGGTGGCCTCGCGCTGATGGCGGTCGCGCACACCGCGCCGCTGCTGTGGGCGGGCTGGTTGCTGATCGGCGCGGGCATGGGACTCGGCCTCTACGACGCGGCGTTTGCGACCCTCGGGCGCATCTACGGCACCGCCGCGCGTCCCTCGATCACGGGCATCACATTGATCGCGGGGTTCGCGAGCACGGTCGGTTGGCCGCTGACGGCGTGGGGCGTGGACACGATCGGCTGGCGCGACACCTGCCTCGCCTGGGCCGCCGCCCACATGCTGCTTGGCCTGCCGCTCAATCTGGTGGTGCTGCCGCGGCTGAGATCGGCGGCGCCGTCGGCGACGGAGCAAGCGGCCTCGCCGCCGCAGGTCGTGATGGACCGCAACATGTGGCTGCTCGGCTTCGCGTTCGCCGCGGGCTGGGTTGTCGCCGCCGCGCTCGCCGCGCATCTGCCGCGCCTGCTGGAGATTTCCGGCGCGACGACGGCGCAGATCCTGATTGCGTCGGTGTTGCTCGGGCCCGCGCAGGTGGCGGCACGCGCGATCGAGGCGACGCTGATGAGCCGCGTGCATCCCTTGATGACGGCGCGTGCATGCATGCTGACCCATCCGGTTGGGGCGGGCGCGCTTATGCTCGGCGGCGGCGTGATGGCAGCGCCCTTCGTACTCCTGCATGGCGGCGGCCACGGCATCCTCACGGTGGCGCGCGGAACCGTGCCGCTGGCCGTGTTCGGCGCCAAGGATTACGGCTACCGTCTCGGACTGCTGGGCGCACCGACCCGCATCGGACAGGCGTTCGCGCCGCTGGTGTTCAGCCTGATCATCGACCGGATCGGGTCGGGCGCATTGTTCGTGACGAGTGCGATTTGTATTGCGGCTTCGGTGGCGTTGTTTGCGGTGCGGATGCCGGAGCAGGTGGATGGGAAGACGTAGGGCGGGCAAGCCTCAGCGCAGCCCGCCGTGATCTTGCGCGCCCCTCGGCGGGCTGCGCGCTCCCGCGCTTGCGCCGCCCTACGACGTGGCGTCAACCAGTGGCCAACTGGCGAGAGGTTGCGTAGTCTGTGGCGATCTCCAATCCCCTTTCATGCAGGTCGCCCGCCATGCCTCTCGACCACGACATCGCTGCCCGCCTTTCCCGGCCGATCACGATCCGCTCCATCGAGGCGATCGCGATAGCGCTTCCGCTCGCCAAGCCGATGAAGATGGCGGGCGTCGAAATTCGGACCGCCGACAATCTGCTCGTGCGCATCGAATCCGCTGATGGCACCGTCGGCTGGGGCGAGTCCGCTTCGGCGCCGAACATGACCGGCGACACGGTTCCCGCAATGGTGGCGGCCGTGCGCGATCACATTGCGCCGATGCTGATCGGCAAGGACGCGCGTGGCCGCGCCGCATTCACGCGCAAAATGGCGCACGCATTGCACGGCAATACCGGCGCGCGCTCCGCCGTGGAAACCGCGCTTGCCGATCTTGTCGGCCGCACGCTCGGCGTCACCTTCGCCGATCTCTACGGCGGCGCTGTGCGCGACAGCGTCGAGCCGATGTGGCTCGTCGGCAATCCGACGGCCGCGGAGGATATCGCCGAGGCCAAGGCGAAAACACGCGAGGGCTATGCGTTCTTCAAGCTCAAGGTCGGCGTCAAGCCGGTCGAGCAGGAGATCGAGACGGCACTCGCCATGCGGCAGGCGTTGGGGCCGGCGGTGACGCTGTGCGCCGACGCGAATTGCGGCTTCGATTATTCGCGCGCGGCGCGCTATCTGGCCGGCGTCGACGCGGCCGGGATCGCGTTTCTCGAGCAGCCGTTGGCGACTGAAAATCTCGCCGGGCTCGCGCGGCTGGCACGGACGTCGCCGATACCGCTCGGCGCGGACGAGGGTATTCATTCGCTCGCCGACATCGAGGCGCACGCCAATGCCGGTGCGGGCGGCTTGTCGCTCAAGTTGATCAAGCTCGGCGGCCCCGCCGCAACGCTGGCCGGCGCGATGCTCGCGGCGCACCGTGGGTTGTCGATCAACCTCGCCGCCAAGGTGTCGGAGTCGAGCCTGGGGTCGGCGGCGACGTTGAACATCGCTTGCCTCGTGCCCTCCGCCGACTGGGGCGTCAGCCTCACCCAGGTCTATCTGGCCGAGGACATCGCCAAACCGGCGCTGCGGTTGGAAAATGGGCGTGTCACCCCACCCGCCGGACCGGGTCTCGGCCTGGAGGTCGACGAGAAGGCCGTTGCCCGGTTCACAGTGAAGTAACTCGCGACCACGGTCAGACCCTGCGGGTCTGACCCTCTCTCACGACCTTGCTTCTCGCCCAAGAGGGGGTCAGACCCGCAGGGTCTGACCCCGAGGCTCGACCTCGCACTAAAGTTCTGCTTGGGTGCTGCCGGGCTGCTGGCGCACACTGCGGCGACCGGTGCCGCCGCGCGTGCGGACAACAACGAAGGCAACTGAGCCATGTTCGAAGGCTGGGCGATCGCCACGCTCGCCATTGCGTATGTCGGCGTGCTGTTCCTGATCGCCTGGTTCGGCGACAAGGCGCGGGTGACCGGCACCGCCCGGCCGCTGATCTATTCGCTCTCGCTCGCCGTCTACTGCACATCGTGGACGTTCTTCGGCAGCGTCGGCCTTGCCGCCGAGACGGGCTACGACTTCATCCCCGTGTATCTCGGCCCGATCCTGCTGTTTATGTTCGGTGTGCCGCTCGTCACCCGCATCGTCAGGCTTGCCAAAAGCCAGAACCTGACCTCCGTCGCCGACTTCCTCGCCGCGCGCTACGGCAAGAGCCCGGCGGTCTCGGGGATCGTCACGATCGTGGCCGTGGTCGGCACGCTGCCGTATATCGCCTTGCAACTTAAGGCGATCGTGATCTCGACCGAAACGCTGCTCGGCGGTAGTCCGCTGCAGCCGGTGGCGATCTCGGTCGGGTTCATGGATACCGCACTGCTGACGGCCTTGGCGCTGGCGATCTTCGCGATCCTGTTCGGCACCCGCCACATCGACGCGACGGAGCACCAGTCCGGCCTGATGCTGGCCGTTGCCGCTGAATCGATCGTCAAGCTGGCGGCGTTCATCGCCGTCGGCGTGTTCGTGCTCTACAGCGTATTCGGAGGCCTTGGCCCCTTCACCGACGCGATCAGGGACAACTCCGCCATCCGCTCCACGTTCGACCGCACGTTCAATGGCGGCACATGGCTCACGGTCACATTTCTCAGCTTCGTGGCGATCCTTCTGCTGCCGCGCCAGTTCCATGTCACGGTCGTCGAAAACCATTCCGAGAAGGAAATCCGGCGCGCGTCGTGGCTGTTCCCGAGCTATCTCGTGGCGATCAACCTGTTCGTCGTGCCGATCGCGGCGGCCGGCCTCATTCTTCTGCCGCAGGGCCTCGTGCAGCCGGACATGTACGTGCTGGCGCTGCCGATGGCGAAGGGCTCCGACTTCATCGTGACGCTGGCCTACATCGGCGGACTGTCGGCGGCCACCGCGATGGTCGTCGTCGAATCGGTGGCGCTGTCGATCATGATCTGCAACGGCTTGGTGGTGCCGCTCCTGCTCAACCATGGCCTGCTCGCGATCGACCAGCGCCAGGATCTGGCAAGCCTGCTGATGGTGATCCGGCGGATCGCCATCGTCGGCGTCGTGCTGGCGGGATACGTGGTCTATCAGGCGCTCGGACAGGCGCAGGGCCTGGCCGCGATCGGGCTCGTTTCGTTCGCGGCCATCGCGCAGTTGGCGCCGGCTTTCTTCGGCGGCCTCGTGTGGCGGCGCGCGACGGCGCGCGGCGCGATCGCCGGCATACTGGCGGGGTTCGCGGTGTGGGCCTATACGCTGCTGCTGCCATGGGTGGTCAAGGCCGAGCTGCTGCCCGCCGACATCCTCCGCATGGGCCCGTTCGGCATCACGGCGCTGCGTCCGCAGGCTCTGTTCTATCTGAGCTTTGATCCACTGACGCACGGCGTGCTGTGGAGCATGCTGGTGAACATCACATCGTACGTTGCCGTCTCGCTGTGGCGCGCACCCGAGCCGATCGAGCGGCTGCAGGCGCACCTGTTCGTTCTCGACGACCTGCCGCGCGCGGTGCCCGCGTCGGCGCCCGCGTTCCGGCTGTGGCGAACCTCACTTACCGTCGCCGATCTGCAGGCAACGGCGACGCGCTATCTCGGCGCCGAGCGTTCGGAGCGATCGTTCGCAGAGCATGCCAAAGGCCGCAACGTCGCGCTCAATCCGCAAGCGGAAGCCGACGTCCAGACGTTGCGCTTCACCGAACACCTGTTGACCAGCGCGATCGGTGCGGCCTCCGCGCGGCTCGTGATGTCGCTCCTCCTCCGGCGCAGCAACGTGGGAAGTCCGGCCGCGCTCAAGCTGCTCGACGATGCCTCAGAAGCCCTGCAGTACAATCGCGACTTGCTGCAGTCCGCGCTCGATCAGGTTCGCCACGGCCTGGCGGTGTTCGACCAGGACATGAACCTCGTCTGCTGGAACCGGCAATTGCGCGAGCTGCTCGACCTTCCCGCCGAGCTCGGCCGTGTCGGCGTACCCTTGCGCGAGATCCTGCGCGTGTGCGCCGAGCGCGGCGACTTCGGCGACGGCCAGGTGGAAGCGCTCGTGGCTGATCGGCTGCTGCGGTTTGGCGTTTCGCAGGGCACCTTCATGGAGGAATTGCAGGGCAGCAAGCGCATCCTGGAGTTCCGGATCTCGCCCATGCCGCAGCCGCAAGGCGGCATCGTGTGCACGTTCTCCGACATCACCGAGCGGGTCGAGGCAGCCAACGCATTGGCACGCGCCAACGAGTCCCTCGAAGGCCGCGTCAAGGCGCGCACGAGCGAGCTTCAATCCGCCAACGCCGCGCTCGAAGCCGCCAAAGCCAAGGCCGACGAAGCCAACCACGACAAGACCCGCTTCTTGGCCGCCGCCAGCCACGACCTGATGCAACCGCTCAACGCCGCGCGCCTGTATGCTTCCAGTCTCGTCGAGCGGCGGTTGCCGGGGGGCGAACAGGTCATCGCCGGCAACATCGACGCAGCATTGACCTCGGTCGAAGAAATCATCTCGGCTCTGCTCGACATTTCGCGGCTCGACACCGGTCAGCTCGTGCCCGAGATCACGCCGGTATCCTTAGCGGCGATGTTTGCAAGTCTGACCGTGGAGTTCCAGCCGCTGGCGTCCGAAAAGGGCCTGGAACTTCGGTTTGCACCGACGCAACTCTGGGTGTCGTCGGACCGCCGCCTGCTGAAGCGCGTGCTACAGAACCTGATCGGCAACGCCGTCAAGTACACGGTGAGCGGCACCGTCGACGTGGGGGCACGCCTTGAAGGTGGCCGCGTGCAAATCGAAGTGAGCGACACCGGCCCCGGCATTCCCGCCTCCGAGCACACATCAATCTTCCGCGAGTTCCAGCGCGGCGAGGGCGTCCGCCCGGGATCGCCGGGACTGGGCTTGGGGCTCTCGATCGTGGAACGCATCGGCCGTGTGCTCGACATGCCGGTCGGTCTGTCATCCGCGCCGGGGTCCGGCGCCACGTTCTGGGTCAAACTGCCGGCTGCCGCGCCGCAACTTTCGGCTGAGCCGATCGAGGAGACGGCCGTCTCGGTCTCGGCCGGGCTGCTTTCGGATTGCGTCATACTCTGCATCGACAATGAGCAGGCGGTGCTCGACGGCATGCGCATCCTGCTGACCGGCTGGGGCTGTCAGGTGATCGCGACGGCAAGTGCTGCACAGGCTGTGGTCGCCCTCGACAACGACAGGCCGGCACCCTGCGTCGTGCTGGCGGACTACCACCTCGACAACGGCACCGGGCTGGAGGCGATCGCGGCAGTACGCGGCCATCTGGGCATCGAGGTACCGGCCGTCATCATTACGGCGGACCATTCGCCGGAGGTGCAGCACCTGCTGCGCGAAGCCGGCATTCCCATGCTGCGGAAGCCGCTCAAGGCGGCGGCCCTGCGCTCGGTGGTAATGCGTTATTCGGCGAGCGCGAAAGTGGCGGCGGAGTAGGGATGGGCGGCCGCGCTTGCAACCGAAAGATCAATTCAACAGGGGAATCGCTCGAAGATGATCAGCCCACGCCATAGAGGATGTCCTTGAGATAGCCGGTATTCCAGCCGGCTCGTTTGCGGCGGAGCTTGAGGCTCGACTTGGTTCTCGTGGTGGCCATCAGGTTCATCGCGATGTGGTTGCAAAT
>CAMDPA010000022.1 GCA_945903565.1 Devosia equisanguinis
CCGTCGACACGCGAACCTATGAGAAAGGCATCAAGGTCAGCAAAGCCGAGTTGGCGGCGGTCAAGCTTGTCGGCGATGACTTCCATCCCGAATGGAACTATACAATCAGCCCACGCAGACCGGGGAACTCGTAGCTGTTATTCTGCGATCTGTCCTTAGGAGCGGGATAGCCGACGATCAATTGGCCTTGGTTGCCGGGATCTGCTGCTCCGAGATCGGCTTCAGCAACTGCGTGATCGCCCACTGCAACTGCGTGTCCTTCTCAGGCTCGCGCGGCACGTAGGACGACGAGCCCGTGGCCTCGTCGCCTTCCACCTTGAGATGCCCGCGCAGGCTCGCCTCGCCACGTGGCTTCTCTTTGCCCTTCAGGTCGTCGGGAAGATCCTGCTCGACGATCACGTCGGGCACGATGCCCTTGGCCTGGATCGAGCGGCCAGATGGCGTGTAGTAGCGCGCAGTCGTCAACCGGATCGCACCGTTCTGGCCGAGCGGGATGATGGTCTGCACCGAGCCTTTGCCGAACGAGCGCGTGCCCACGATGATCGCCCGCTTGTGGTCCTGCAGTGCGCCGGCCACGATCTCGGACGCCGACGCCGAGCCGCCGTTGACGAGCACGACGATCGGCTTGCCGTCGGTGATGTCGCCCGCGGTCGCGTTCTTACGGTCGGTCTCCTCGAGATTGCGGCCCTTGGTGAGCACGATCGAGCCACGCTCCAGGAAGTCGTCGGACACCGACACGGCCTGATCGAGCAGACCGCCGGGGTTATTGCGGAGGTCGACGATGTAGCCTTTGATCTTCTTGCCGGCGCCGTCCTTCTTCATCGCCTCGACCTGCTTGACCAGGTTGGCGTGGGTCTGCTCGTTGAACGTCGAGATCTTGACGTAACCGATCTCGCCATTCGCCTCGAGCTTCGAGCGCACGGCGTTGATGCGGATCACGTCGCGCACGATCTTCATCTCGAACGGCTCGTCGCGGCCCTTGCGGATGATGGTGAGCACGATCGGCGTGTTGACCGGCCCGCGCATCTTCTCGACCGACTGCTCGAGCGTCAGACCGGCGATTTGATCGCCGTCGAGGTGCGAGATCAGGTCGTTGGCCTGCAGGCCTGCCTTGGCGGCAGGCGTGTCGTCGATCGGGGAGACGACCTTGATGAACCGGGTCTCCTGATCCATGGTCACCTCGATGCCGAGGCCGCCGAACTCGCCGCGCGTCTGAACCTGCATGTCCTTGAAGGACTTGGGCGACAGATAGGCCGAGTGCGGATCGAGCGCCGACAACATGCCGTTGATCGCCGTCTCGATCAGTTGCTGATCGACGGGCTTGTCGACGTAGTCGGCGCGCACCCGCTCCAGCACATCGCCGAACAGGTCGAGCTGACGATAAATCTCGGTATTCCCGGTCGTGGCGGAATAGGTCCGCGAGACGTTGAGCACCGTGGTCGCGCCGGCGAGGCCGGTCATGGCCAGGAAAGTCCAGAATGCGAAATCTTGTTTGCGCATCAGCCTTGTACCTTCTGCGATCCGTCAGCCCACCATGATGCTGGGTCGATCGGTTGCTCATCCTTGTTGCGGAACTCGACGTAGAGGAGAGGGGCAGCTTCCTTCCCTTTACTGGCTACATTTGTCGACATTGCGCCGACCGGCTCGCCTGCCAGAACAAACCGGCCGACTTCGACCTCGGTCCGGGCGATGTTGGTCAGCAGTATATGGTAGCCCCCACCGGCATTGATAATCAAGACTTGGCCGTAGCTGCGAAACTCACCGGCGTAAACGACCCAACCGTCGCATGGCGAAACGACTGTGCCGCCGGGCCGGGTCTCGATGACGATACCACGCGACGTCCGGCCGAACTGGTTTTTCTCCCCGAACGAAAGCACGCGTCGGCCCAAAGCGGGCAGCGGAAGCTGGCCCTTGGCAAGGCGGAACGGTACCGCCGGCTTCATGCGGCCCGGATTGGTCGCCATCGCACCTTGCGGTTCCAAAGCGACGCGAGGCGGCTGCGGCCGAGCGCCGGCCATTGCGACTTGAGTCTCGTTTCCAGTCGAATTGCCGGGTGCGACCTCTGGACGGAGCGTTGCTGCCGGCACGGTCTCGACGGTCGTCGGGCGCAGCGGCGGCGCGGGCGACTGCGGCGCTTTGGCAACCTGGGAATTAGCCTGCGCCTGAGCTTGTGCCTGCGCCTCGGCCTTGGCGGTCTGCACGTCGCGTGCCTCGCGCTCGCGCAATTCCCGGTCGTAGGCGCCAAGCCCGGTCTGCTCGGAAACCGCCTTGTCGAGCTTCGCGATAAGGTCGCCAAGATCGCCGACGCTGCGGGCAATTTCGGCGGCGGAGCGGCGCATGTCCTGCAATTCGCGTTGGCGCTCACCCAGTGAACGCCGCTTGCTTTCGACCAGCGAAGCCAGCCTCGTGCGCGCTTCGGTCAGCCGCACGGTCTCCGACTTCAGGCGGTCGCCTTCGGAGCGGATTTCCGTCGTCACCCGCACGAGATCCTGCAGACGTCGGGATAGATCGTCGGCCTGGGTCTTGAGCTCGGGGAAGGCGCGCGCAAGCAGCATCGCACTACGCACCATTTGCAGCGCATCTTCGCGCTGGGTGATAATCACGGGCGGCGGATTGCGGCCCATGCGCTGCATGGCCGAAAACAGCTTCGCGATCTTGTCGTGGCGGGCGGCCAGCGAACCGCGAATCAGTTTTTCCTGCGCGTCGAGCTCGCCGAGCCGCGCTTCCATCGCGCTCATGCGGGCTTCGCTCATCTGGGCGTTGCGGCCGATCTCGATCAACTGCTCGTTGATGCGGGCCTGCTCGGTGTCGAGCTGCTGCACGTCGGTCTGCAGCACGTCGATCCGTTGCTCGGACTTGCGCAGCGTATCCTTGCGGGTTTCCAGTTGCTTGGCGACCTCGCCGCGCTTGTCCGCGCCGGCTGGCGCCTGGGCCGCCGCGTATGGGGCCATGAGTGACAGCGCAGCTGCGGTCAGCAGGAAACGAGCGCTGCGAGCAGCACTCCCGTCTCCCGATCTTGACCTTGGCATGCTACGCATGGGCCGCCTTCAAATTGCGTGCTCTGCTTTGATTCCAGCGGAGGATTACGGCTATTCTTCAGGCACGCAATGCGCATCGTTAACACTGAGATACTTGCTAACTGGTCAATACGGGCCAACCGGTCAATTCGGGCCTGGCGCCCCCGCGAGTTCGGTTCTCAAGGCACCGCGAGCATCCGATCTCTCCGAACCACCGTACTCCCAAGGCGCGCCGGTGACGAGCATGGCATCGTGCGATAGTTGGCCTTTACTCCCGGGCCCGGCTGCGGCACGAACACGACGAAGCCTCCAGACCTGCACATTGAGAGACTGGCAGATCACATGTCCTATTTCACGCCGATCTATGAATTTCTCACGTCCAGGTCCGGCGTCGCGCTGCTCGTCGCGCTGCTGCTGATCGCGATGTGGAATATGACGAGGGCGCCGGCAGGCAACCTCAGCCAGCGCCTGATGCGCTGGCGCATCGCCCTGCAGCTCGCCGCGATCTGCCTCATCATCGGCGTCATGTTGTTTCGGCGCTGATCGAACCAGACCTGCGTAATGGCCACGACGGCATAGGAGGCGCATGACATGGTGACCCTGAATCGCATCTACACCCGCACCGGCGACGACGGTTCGACCGCGCTCGGCAGCGGCGAACGCGTATCCAAGACCGCCCGCCGGGTCGAGGCTTATGGCACTGTCGACGAGACCAACGCCACCATCGGCCTTGCCAGGACATTGCTCGACGCCGGCGAGGGCGTCATGCAGGAGCGACTGGCGCGCATCCAGAACGACCTGTTCGACCTCGGGGCGGACCTGTGCGTGCCCGAGAGCGGCGATCAGGCGGACAAGCCCCGGCTTCGCATCACGGACGCCCATGTCGACCGGCTCGAAGCCGAGATCGACGCGCTCAATGCCGAACTCAACCCGCTGCGCTCGTTCGTATTGCCTGGCGGGCGGCCTGCGGCGGCGCAGTTGCACGTGGCTCGAACCGTATCGCGGCGGGCCGAGCGTGAGATCATCCGGCTGGCGGACGAGCCGGGCGAGATGATTGGCGCATCCGCGATCAAGTACATCAACCGTCTCTCGGATTTTCTGTTCGTCGCCGCCCGCTACGTCAACGGCCGCGGCGCCGACGACGTACTGTGGGTGCCCGGGAAGAACGCTTGAGCGGATACTGCGAAATTCGCGTTTCGTAGGCTGGGTCAAGCACTTGCGCGACCCAGCAATCCATGTGGTGCGAGCAATTGCTGGGTCGCGTTACACTTGACCCAGCCTACGCGTTGAGTTCATCCGCGCCTTGGCAACCACGCATAAAATCTCAAACAGCATCTGCGCGCCGATGTGGGCAGTGTTGGTGTTGGCGTCATACTGCGGCGCGATCTCCACGACATCGCCAGCGACGATATCAAGCCCCATCGCACCGCGGATAAGTGCCATCGCCTCGCGTGGCGTCAACCCGCCGACCTCCGGCGTGCCGGTGCCGGGTGCGAAACCGGGATCGAGGCTGTCGATATCGAATGACAGATAGGCCGGGCCATCGCCGAGCACCTCGCGGATGCGCGCCACGGTTCGCTCGACACCGAGCGCCACGAACTCCTCGGCGTGGATCACGGTCATGCCGCTGTCGAACGAGAACTCCCATAGATATTCCGCCGTGCCACGAATGCCGATCTGGATCGTGCGTTCCGGATCGAGCACGCCGGCCAGCACCGCCTCGCGGAACGGTCCGCCGTGATGAAACCGCGACCCCTCGAACGGCCCGCCCGTATCGCAATGGGCATCGATGTGCAGAAGCCCGAGCGGGCGGTCGCGGCCCAACGCCTTCAAGATCGGCAGCGTGATCGAATGATCGCCGCCCACAGCAAGCGTGGCAATGCCTGCCGTCCGTGCCTTGGCGAAAAACGCTTCGATGTCGGCGTGGCTGTCGGCGAGGCTGAACCGGCTGGTGAACGGCACGTCGCCAACGTCCGCGATCTTGATCTCAGCATTGGGAACCATGCGGTGGACGTGGTGGTAAGGCCCGACGCGCTCGACCTGACGCACGGCGCGCGGCCCGAACCGCGAGCCCGGCCGGTTGGTGACACCCAGGTCCATCGGCACGCCGACCAGCGCCACATCGAGACCGCCGAAATCGGCCAGCGCCGGCGCATCGAGCCGCAGCGCCGCATCGAGCAGCGTCGAGATGCCCTCGTAGGGCTTGTACCGGCGGTCGGTGCCCGAAAACAGCAGCTCAACGACCTTCTTGAACTGCGGATCGTGCACCTCGCCGGCATTCGCGTCCCCATACTTGGCCCGCAACGCCTCGAGCTTGGCCTTGTCCATGGTGCCTCGAGTTTGTTGGCGCTCTTGATGACTCCACGCCTTATCGGAACATTTTCAGGGAGCGCTCCACCTTCCCCTACTCTACGTCATGGCCGCGCAGGCGGCCACCCACGGCTCATCTCGGCGAGGCACGCAGATCCGACACGGCCTACAATCTGATACAGTCGTGCCGTGGGCGCCTGCACGGCCATGACGGTATGAGGTCTAAGTTCTGACGATCGCCCCAAAGCAAAGGCCCCCGCCGTGAGGCAGGGGCCCGATTGTTCAACGTGCATTTTACAGCGACGCCGTGGTCCGATCAGCGCTCGCGCCGGCGGGGACGGTCGCCACCGCCGCCTTCACGGCGCGGCGGACGATCCCGGCGCATGCCGTCATCTTCCGGCGGATCGCCCTCGGCGCGCGGAATCTCGAGGCCGGTCGCCTGGTCGATGATCTTCATCGACAGCCGCACCTTGCCGCGATCATCGAAGCCGAGCAGCTTGACCCACACTTCCTGGCCTTCCTTGACCACCTCGTTGGGGTGGTTGGGACGGCTGGTCGAGGTGAGCTGCGAGACGTGAACGAGGCCGTCCTTGGCGCCGAAGAAGTTCACGAACGCGCCGAACTCCATCAGCTTGACGACCTTGCCCTTGTAGATCGTGCCGACCTCGGGCTCCATCGTGATGCCGCGGATGCGGGCCAGCGCCTTCTCGATCGACTCGCGGTTGGCCGATGCGATCTGCACCGTGCCGTCATCCTCGACGTTGATCTTGGCGCCCGATTCCGCAACGATATCGCGGATCACCGAGCCACCCGAGCCGATCACTTCACGGATCTTGTCGACCGGGATCTTGATCGTCTCGATGCGCGGCGCATTCTCGCCGAGTTCCGAGCGCGCGCCCGACAGCGCCTTGCTCATCTCGCCGAGGATGTGCATGCGGCCTTCCTGCGCCTGGCTCAGCGCAATCCGCATGATCTCCTCGGTGATGCCGGTGATCTTGATGTCCATCTGCAGCGAGGTGACGCCCGCCGAGGTGCCGGCCACCTTGAAGTCCATGTCGCCGAGATGATCCTCGTCGCCGAGAATGTCTGACAGCACGGCGTAATCGTTGCCTTCCTTGATGAGGCCCATCGCGATGCCGGCCACCGGCCGCTTCATCGGGATGCCCGCGTCCATCATGGCGAGCGAGGCGCCGCACACCGACGCCATCGAGGACGAACCGTTCGACTCGGTGATTTCAGAGACGATACGGATCGAGTAAGGGAATTCCTCGTGCGACGGCAGCAGCGGGTGCACGGCGCGCCACGCGAGCTTGCCATGACCGATTTCGCGGCGGCCCGGCGAGCCGATGCGGCCCGTCTCACCAACCGAGAATGGAGGGAAGTTGTAATGCAGCAGGAAGCGCTCCTTGCGGGTGCCTTCCAGGCCGTCGATGAACTGCTCGTCATCGCCGGTGCCGAGCGTCGCGACGACCAGCGCCTGCGTCTCGCCGCGGGTGAACAGCGCCGAGCCGTGCGTGCGCGGCAGGATGCTGACCTCGGAGATGATCGGGCGAACGGTCTTGAGATCGCGGCCGTCGATGCGGCGGCCGGTCTTCACGACAGTGCCGCGCATCACGTCCATCTCGACCGCCTTGAAGGCGCCGGACAGAAGCTGCTTGTCCTTGGCAGCGCCTTCGCCGTCGGCGATCGCGATGCCGGACATCACCTTCTCTTTGGCCTTGGCGACCATGTCGTTGCGCTTCTGCTTCTCAGGGGTAGAGAAGGCGGCGCGCAGATCGTCCTCGATCAGCGACTTCACCTGGGCCGTGAACTTGTCCTTCTCCGGCGGCTGGAAGTCGAACGGCTCCTTGGCGGCGGCATCGGCGAGCTTGAGGATCGCTTGCAACACGGGCTGGGAATGCTTGTGGCCGAACATCACGGCTTCCAGCATCTGCGTCTCGGACAGCTCGTGCGCCTCGCTCTCCACCATCATCACGGCGTCGTTGGTGCCGGCGACGACCAGGTCGAGCTTGGTCTTGGCCATCTCGTCGATCAGCGGGTTGAGCACCATCTGACCGTCGATCAGGCCGACCTTGGCAGCCGCGATCGGGCCGAGGAACGGCACGCCCGAGATCGTCAGTGCAGCCGAGGCCGCGATCAGCGAGACGATGTCGGGATCATTCTCGTTGTCGAACGAAAGCACGGTGATGATCACCTGCACTTCGTTGCGGAAGCCTTCCACGAACAGCGGGCGGATCGGCCGGTCGATCAGGCGGCAGATCAGCGTTTCCTTCTCGGTCGGCCGGCCCTCGCGCTTGAAAAAGCCGCCCGGGAACTTGCCCGCGGCGTAGGTCTTTTCCTGGTAATTCACGGTCAGCGGGAAGAAGTCCTGCCCGGGCTTCTGCTGGCGGGCGTAGACGACGGTGGCGAGTACGCTGGTGTCGCCATAGGAGGCAAGCACGGCGCCGTCGGCCTGGCGGGCCATATGCCCGGTTTCGAGCTTGAGCTTGCGCCCACCCCACTCGATCTCAACACGATGGATGTCGAACATGTTCGGTCTTTCGGTCGTTTCTTCGGATCTTCGGATCTTCGTTAATGCAGGCTGTCTAGCACGATTTAACGTGCAATTGGCGATGGTGTTGCAACGAACCGTTTGGGCCCGTTGACGGTTTTCACCGGCACTTCATGGCGCCGGTACATGGCGCCGGTATTTCAAACGCCAAGCGCCCCGGAGCTTCGAGCCGGGGCGACATTGCGCGAGTGTGCGGGGCCCCGTCTCGGCGGGGACGTCCCTTACCGGCGGATGCCGTGCTTCTCGATGATCGACTGGTAGCGCTTCTCGTCCTTGCGCTTGACGTAGTCGAGCAACTGCCGGCGCAGTGCCACCATTTTCAGGAGGCCACGGCGCGAATGGTTATCCTTCTTGTGCGTCTTGAAGTGCTCGGTCAGGTGGTTGATGCGATGCGTCAGCACTGCGACCTGAACCTCGGGCGAGCCGGTATCGTTGGTCTTGGTAGCATTGCTCTTGATCACAGCGGCCTTGGCCGCCTTATTCTCCGGACGAATCTCCGACATCGGGATTTCCTTTCTATTTCATAGGATTGGGGCGTTCTGTCCCCGATAAGGCCGCGGCCGGGATGTCGTCCAGCCGGGTCATAGAACACGCGCACGGGGCATCGAGGCTCCATGGCGTGCGCCCTTATACACGATAAGCGGACCTTGGCGAGGGCGTATTCCGGGCGGCCCAGCCTGCTTTCAACCAGCCTCTTTCAGCTGGGCGCGTTCGATAGCGCAGCCTTCACCCGTGCCGGCGTCATCGGATATTGCCTGAGCCGCACGCCGGTTGCGTCGAAGAACGCATTGGCGATCGCGACGGCGGTGGCGCCCATCACTTCCTCGCCCGCGCCGGTCGAGGGCTCCTCCAGCCGTTGCACCACTATCGGCACCACGTCGGGATGCTCGGCGAACCGCAACACAGGGTAGGAGTTCCAGTCGAGGCTGGTCACGCCGGTGCCGTCGAATTGCACCTCCTCCTTGAGGATACGGCTCACCGACTGGATCATCTGGCCGACAATCTGGTTCTCGACGAGACCCGGGTTGACCGTCAGGCCACAGTCGAGCGCGCCGAACAGGCGTTTGGCCACGATCACGCCGGTACGCTTGTTCACCTCGATGTCCGCGACCGCGGCGCCATAAGAGACGTGGTGCGTGCCAAGCCCGATGCCGCGACCGCTCACCACCTCCGCGTTCGAACGGCGGCTGCCCGACACGCTCAGTTGCCAGTTCGCTGCCTTTGCCGCCGCCTCGAGCACGGCAAGCCAGCGCTTGTCGCCGATGTTGCGGCGGCGAAATTCCAGCGGGTCGAGGCCGGCGGCAATGGCGAGTTCGTCAATCGTTTGCTCGGAAGCAAAGGCGAACGATAGATCGAGCGGCGACCGCAGCGCCGCGCCACGTAGATAGCCCGCCATCGGCACCGCATGGCTGATCACGCGGCGATCGGCGACGGCATACATCGAGCCCGTGCTCTGCGGATTGACGGTGATCGAGCCCGATCCCCCCGCGCGCTCGCGTCCTGGCTTCTCCAGCGCAATGTCGAGCACCGACGAGGTGACGGTCCAGCCATGCTGCCAGCCGTGATACTCGTAAGCGATCAGCTTGCCGTTGGCATCGATGCCGGCCTTGACCTCGGCCAGGTGCGCAGGACCGTAATTGTCCCAGCCGTGCTCGTCCCAGCGCATGTACTGAACCCGAACCGGCTTGGCCACGGCCTGACTGAGGATCGCTGCGGCCTGGGCGGCATCCTCGTAGCAGCTTCGGCCGAACGTGCCGGAGCCCTCATGATACTTCACCCGGACTTTGTTGACCGGCAGATCCAGCACCTGCGCCAGCATCGAGCGCGCGTTGTAGACATCCTGCGTCGACGACATCACAAGCGCGCCATCCGTCCCCACATCGGCGATCGCACAATTCGGCGCGAACGGCATGTGGCCCTGATAGGGGCAGCGGTACTGCGACGAGCGCACGTGTACGGCTTTGTCGAATGCCTCGTCGACTTTGCCCCAATCCGCGATCACGGTGTCGGTGGTCTTCTCCGCACGCATCCGCTCGAACAAGCCGACGTTGCCCGGCAGCACGGGGGGCGTCGCCCATGTAACTTTCAGCGCTGCCGCGGCCCGCACCGCGTCCCACTCCTTCTCGGCCACCACGCCGACGAAGTCGCCCTTGCGCACCACGCGCGCGCCGGCGATCGACGTGATCGATCCCTCGTCGACGCTCACGACCTTGGCGCCGGCGCCGAACGCGCGCTGACCACGCGGCAGCACGACGCGGCCATGCAGCATGCCCGGCAAGCGCACGTGCTGCATGTGCGTGTATTTGCCGGCGACCTTGTCGGGGATGTCGATGCGGGGAACGCTGGTGCCGACCAGCCTGTACCGGCTGGCGGGCTTCAGCGGAGCACTGCCTGCGAACTTGACGTTGAATGGCCGGTCGCCGAGCAATTGCCCATAGGTCACCGACCGGCTCGGATTGCCGTCGATCGAGACGACGCCCTTGTCGACGACCAGACTGCCGGACTGTACGCCCAGCCGGCTGGCCGCCCGCTGCAGCAGCACGTCGCGTGCCTGGGCCGCGGCTGCCCGCAATTGCGGCGCCCCGCGATGGATCGACGAGCTGGAGCTGGTCGCGCCCTGGTTCGGCGTGATGTTGGTGTCGAGCGCCGCATACGTGAGCTGACGCATTTCCATGTCGAGCTCGTCAGCGACGATCTGCAGTAAGCCCGTCGTGTTGCCCTGGCCGAGCTCGCACTTGCCGCAATAGACCGTCGCGGTGTTGTCGGCATGAAGGGCGAGCCACGTGTCGACTGCCGCGGCATCCGGCGGCCCCGCGACGCTGCCGCGCGGAACAGGCCCAGCCGGAGCCGCACCCTGCCCGGACAAGCTGAAGCCGATGATCAGTGCGCCGCCGCCCTTGAGCAGGTCACGGCGGGCGAATTTGGTCGTGCTGGAAACGGTGGTCATTACGCGCCTCCCGCGATCTTCGCCGAGGCGAGCTTGATCGCTTGCATGATACGCGGATAGGTGCCGCAACGGCAGATGTGGCCGTCCATGTGCTCGCGGATTTGCGCATCCGTCGGCTTCGGCGTCTTCGCCAGAAGCTCCGAGCCCTTCACGGTCATGCCGTTATAGCAATAGCCGCACTGCAAGGCCTGCACGTCGATGAACGCCTGCTGCAACGGATGCAGCGCGGGCGGCGAAGCAAGCCCTTTTTGCTGCGCATAAAGGGCGGGCAAGCCTTCCAGCGTCGTGAGCTTGGCCTTCACCACACTGCCGACCGGCGTCACGCACGCGCGGATTTCGACGCCATCGGCGAGCACCGAGCACGAGCCGCACTGCGCAAGCCCGCAACCAAACCGCGGACCTTTGAGCTGCACCTCGTTGGTGAGCACGTAGAGCAGCGGCGTATCGGGCGTCGCCTCGACCGGCCACGTCTTGCCGTTGACGTTGATCTCGAGCTTGTCGGCCATGCGTTCCTCCCGCAGCAGTCTCATGCCACTAAAGCGGTCATCCGGACGCGATGATGCCCCGCCGGAAACGGCTTGGGAAGTCCCCCTGCCGCAATGAAGACTGCTTTTGAGGGACGCGTGCCGGCTCTAAAAGCGATAGCCGTAGCGCAGGCCGATGCGGTCCATGCCTTCGTTGTGATTGGCAAGGCCGGCGTTCGAGGTATGCTCGAAGTAGAGCGACAGCGAGTTCTGCCGGTCGAGCCGCACGCCGATCTCGGCGGGGATGTGGAACATCACGCGGCTGCCGAGCGCCTTGTGGTTCACGCTGTCGGGCAGCATGTGGCCGTCGTGGACCGCGGCGCCGAGGCCGAGCCCGAAGAAGATGCCGACCGGCAACTCGATCTGCCAGCGCGCGCCGATGTAGGCGTGGTTGGTATCCCCGCGCGTACTGATCGTTGCGCCGAGCGCCGGCCGGATTGTGCCGAGAAACAGCGGCAGCGAGGGGCGTAGGAGCGCCTCGAAGTTCACATCGACGCCCTGGTGTTCTTGCCGGAAGCGCGCCCACATGTTCGGAGCGTCGTGAGAGAGCACGCCGATCTTGAGCTCTTCGATCAGGGATTGGGCGTGGACCGGGGCAGGCTGCAAAAGCGCGAAGGCACCAGCCGTGGCGAGGGCCCGGCCGATAGTTGCCTTTGACATGGTCCCGACGTGCCTCAAAATCGCATGCCCTCGAATCGCCCGTTAAGCGTACGCGGGAGTACCCTTATGATTGCCTAACAGGCTTCGGGCGGGTTGTCAGTGGTGGCAGGGACACACGGGCCGCATCGCGATCAACCGCCGAGGTCGCCATCTACTTGCGAAGCTCGGCGCGGAGCTTGTCGACGTCCTCATTGAACTCCTCGAGCGACAATACTTCACCGCGGGCCACCTCCGCACGCGCCTCATCGAGCAGCGGCTCGACCCAGTCGAGGTCGTCGAGGTCACGCGCCATATGCTCGTTGATGATCGCCTGCGCGGCTTCGTCGATGCTGCCGAAACGGCCAGCCGTAACCTCGGCCGCGAGCCACTCGATCTGAGAGGGGATGAGGTTGATGGTCATGACCACGAGATAGCAGATTTGATGGCTACTTGCACCTACGGGCTTCGGTTGATGCCTGTAGGGCGGGCAAGCGCCTTCCGCGCAGCCCGCCGATGTCGGCGCGATACCTCGGCGGGCTGCGCGCTCCCGCGCTTGACCGCCCTAAACCTTCCCCTCCATCGCCTCCAGCTCGTCGATCATTCCCGCGATCACCGAAAGGCCCTTCTTCCAGAACTCCGGCTTGCTGGCATCGAGCCCGAACGGCGCCAACAGCTCCGAATGATGCTTGCTGCCGCCCGCCATCAGCATCGCGAAGTACTTCTGCACGAAGCCCGGGTGCGCCTCTTGATACAGCGCGTACAGCGAGTTCACGAGGCAGTCGCCGAACGCATACGCATAAACGTAGAACGGCGAGTGGATGAAGTGCGGGATGTAGGTCCAGAACACCTCGTATCCCGGCTTGAAGTCGATGCCGTCGCCGAGGCTCTCGTACTGGATTTCCATCCAAAACTTGTTGAGGTCCTCGCTGGTCAACTCCCCGTTCGCGCGGGCTTCGTGAACCTTGCGCTCGAACGAGTAGAACGCGATCTGACGCACCACGGTGTTGAGCATGTCCTCGACCTTGCCGGCGATCAGCGCCTTGCGCTCGCGGGCATCGGTCGCACCCTTCAACAGCGCCTGGAACGTCAGCATCTCGCCGAATACCGACGCGGTCTCCGCCAGCGTCAAAGGTGTCTGCGACAGCAGCGGCCCCTGCTGCGCGGCGAGTACCTGATGCACGCCATGGCCAAGTTCATGCGCGAGCGTCATCACGTCCCGCGACTTGCCCTGATAGTTGAGCAGCACATACGGGTGCGCCGACGGCACCGTCGGATGCGCGAATGCGCCCGGCGACTTGCCCGGCCGCACCGGCGCATCGATCCAGCCGTTATCGAAGAACTTGGTTGCGATGCCGGCCATCTCAGGCGCGAACCCACCGTAGGCCGACAGCACCATCTCGCGCGCTTCCGGCCATGCGATCACGCGCTCGGGCTTTTCCGGCAGCGGCGCATTGCGGTCCCAATGCGACAGCTTCGCCATGCCGAGCCAGCGCGCCTTCATCCGGTAGTAGCGGTGCGACAGCTGCGGGTAGCTCTCGCGCACCGCGGCGACCAGCGCGTCGACAACTGGTGCTTCGACCTTGTTGGAGAGGTGGCGGCTTTCGGCGACATCCTTGAATCCGCGCCAGCGGTCGGAGATCTCCTTGTCCTTGGCCAGCGTGTTGGTGATCAACGTGAACAGCCGGATGTTCTCACCGAACACTTTCGCCAGCGCTTCGGCCGCTGCACGCCGCTTGGGCTCGGCCGCGTTGGAGAGCATGTTCAGCGTCGGTTCCAGCGACAGCGGCTCAGCCTCGCCCTCGACGGGGAACCGCAGCGCCGTCATTGTCTCGTTGAACAGGCGATCCAAGGCGCCACGCCCGGTCTGCGACTTCTCATGGAACAGCTTCTCGATGCGCTCCTCGAGCTGATACGGCTTTTCCTTGCGCAGATCGGCGAACCACGGCTTGTATTTCGCGAGCGCGGGCACCTTCAGCGCGGCGGCCAGATCCGCGTCCGCGATCTGGTTCAGCTCGAGTTCGAAGAAGATCAGGTCGGAGGAAATGTTGGTCAGCTTCTCCGAGATGTCGCCGTAGAACTTGGCGCGCGCGGGATCCGCTTGGTTGCCAGCGTAAAGTAGCCCGGCATAGGAGCCGAGTCGACCCATCAGGTCGGACAGCGTTTCGTACGCAATGATCGCTTCGGCTAATTTGCCGCCGTCGCCGCCGATGCCCGCGAGCTTGCCCTGGTACTGCGCCTTGATGCGTGCGGCCTCCGCGGCAGAAGCAGCGATATCGCGCTGCACCTCGGGGGAATCGGGCGCCGAATAGAGATCAGCGAGATTCCATACGGGCATTCCACTGGCGTCGACAGACGCGGCTGCCGTGGCGTCGGCGGCATGGACGGCGGTGTCGGTGGAGCGTGCAATCATCTCGTAACCTTTGTCGTTGCTGGCGTTGGTTGGCCGAGCCTCTACCACAAGTGAGGCCCCAGGGTCAGACCCGTCCTGCGAACAGCGGGCAAGCCAAGACGGGGCTGCCCCCACGCAGTCGCACTGGTCGGCCCCGCTCCCGCCGGTTATGGTCCGCGCAACATCAATCCTTAAGCGCATGGGAGCAAGGCATGGCGAAGAAGCCGGCGGCAGGCACGCGCGAGAAAATCGGCACCTGGAAGTGCGTCGACGTCGAGCTCGATGAGGGCATCGCGTGGGTGACGCTCTCGCGGCCCGAAAAGCGCAACGCCATGAGCCCCGACCTCAACGACGAAATGGTCCGCATCCTCGACACCCTCGAAGTCGAGCCGCGCGCCAAGGTGCTCGTGCTGACCGGCGCTGGCGACAGCTTCTCCGCCGGTATGGACTTGCGCGAGTATTTCCGCGCACTGGACCACTTGCCCTACGACGAGCAGATGCAGCGCCGCCGCTCCGCCTGGAACTGGCAGTGGCGCATGCTGATGAACTATTCCAAGCCGACCATCGCGATGGTCAACGGCTGGTGCTTCGGCGGCGCGTTCACGCCGCTCGTCGCGTGCGATCTCGCGATTGCTGCCGACGACGCGCAGTTCGGCCTTTCCGAAATCAACTGGGGCATTGTGCCGGGCGGCAACGTCACCCGCGCCGTCGTCCAGACCATGCGCCACCGCGACGCCATGTACTACATCATGACCGGCAACACCTTCGACGGAAAGAAAGCCGCCGAGATGGGCCTCGTCAACGAGTCCGTGCCGAAGGACAAGTTGCGCGAGCGTACCCGCGCGCTCGCGGCCGAACTGATCGAAAAAAACCCCACGGTGCTGCGCGCCTGCAAGCAGGCCGTGCGCTTCGTGCAGGGCATGAGTTGGGAGCAGTCGGACGAGTATCTGATGACCAAGAACCAGGCCGCGCGCTTCCTCGATCAGGAGAGCGGTCGCACCCAGGGCCTCAAGCAGTTCCTCGACGACAAGTCGTTCAGGCCCGGGCTGGGGGCGATGAAGCGGGATAAGGGGTAAGGGACAGTCGGCTGGCCTTCGGCTTGGATTTCGGTTGTGGCCCCATAGCCCACATGAATGCTATTATGCCTGTTGGAGATAACAGCCATGAGAACAGTTCCAGTTGATCAGGCCTTCAGCGATTGGCGCAAGCTTGCCGACGCCATTCGCCACCAGCCCGTCAGGGTCGTGGGCGGGGGTGAAGGGGCGATGGTCGTGATGTCGGAATCCGAGTACCAAAAGCTGATGGGGCAGGCATGGGATCGGCTGCTCGCGTCGATGGATCGCCTTTCCGAAGAGGCCAAGGCGTCCGGCCTTACCGAAGAGAAGCTTGAAGTGCTTCTCGCCGATGAAAGTTGATCGCGTCGTCTGCGATACGAACGTGCTGATCAGCGCTGCTATCGTTCCATTGGGCAAGCCGAGGCTTGTCGTAGAGCTTATTCGCGGCAATGGCCGGCTGTTGATCTGCGCCGATGCGATCGTCGAGTTGGCCACGCGTCTCGCACGACCTAAATTCGATCGATATCTCAGCCACGAGGCTCGACAATCCTTTCTCGACGGGCTGGTTTCGGTAGCAGAGATCGTGCCGGTATCGGGGACGCTTCACGTCTGCCGCGATCCTGATGACGACAAGATCCTCGAGACGGCGATCGAGGGCAAGGCCGGCTGTCTGGTGACCGGGGACAAAGACCTCCTTGCTCTCCGGCCATGCGGCGAAAACGGTTCTGTTGAAACCATCGGAGATGCGCAGTATCGCACAGTAGCAATTCTACGCCCCGGCGAGCTTTTGATCCTTGCAGAATCGGCGTGAAATTGCGCTGCCGGCAGACCGTGCAGAATAATGTTCCGCATCAATTCGGTGGAAGCGATTCCATGAGGGCGCCAATATGAGCCAGCCGACGCCGCATTCGCGCACATCCTCCCCCATCGCCCGTATGCTCTCGCCGCGCTCGGTGGCGGTGGCGGGGGTGTCGGCGAAACCAGGCTCGCTGGGTGGCGGCGTGCTCGCCAACCTGGAACGCTCCGGCTTCAAGGGCGACATCCACCTGATCCATCCGACCCAGGTGGAGATCGGCGGGCGTCGCTGCGTGCCCTCCGCCCACGACCTTCCCGAAGGCGTCGACTGCGTGGTGCTGGCGATCCCCGGTGCAGGCGTGCTCGACGCGGTGAAGGGCTGCGCGGCGCGCGGTGTCGGCGGCGTGATCATCTTTTCCGCGGGCTTCGCCGAAGCAGGCGCCGAGGGCGAGGCGCGGCAGCGCGAGCTCGCTCAAATCGCCGCTGGCAGCAACATGGCCATTGCGGGTCCCAATTGCCTTGGCTTCGTCAACAACGTCGAAACCCTCGCGCTGACGTTCTCGATCGTGGAGCACAGGAAACCATCGCGGCCGGGCCTCGCGGTTGTCTCGCAGAGTGGCGCGATGGCGTCCGTCGTGCGGGCGGCCCTCGATGCCCGCGATGTGCCGGTGGCGATCACCGTATCGACCGGCAACGAGGCCGTGACGGGCGCGGAGGATTTTATCGAGCACTTGCTCGATGAGGCGCACACGGCGGCGATAGCAGTCGTGGCCGAGCAGATCCGCCAACCCAAGCGTTTCCTCGAGCTGGCAGCTAAAGCACGCACTAAGAAGAAGCCGATCGTTCTGCTGCATCCCGGCCGCTCCAAGGCAGCCCAGCAATCCGCGATCACCCATACGGGCGCGATGACCGGCGACTGGGAGGTGATGCGCACGCTTGTGACGCATGCGGGCGTCGCGCTGGTCGAAACGATGGATGAGCTGATCGACGTCTGTGAGATGCTGATCCGCTTCCCGCGGCTGCCGAGCAAGGGCCCGGTGATCCTGGGCGAGTCCGGTGCGTTCAAGGCGATGGTGCTCGATCTGGCGGAGCAGGTCGGCCTCGATCTGCCGCAGCCGACGGGGGCCAGCCACGACATGCTGTCGGCCTTGGCGCCGGGTCTCATCCTGCCGACCAATCCGGTCGACCTTACCGCGCAGCCGTTGGTTGATCCACAGCTCTACACGAAGTCGCTGCCGACGCTGGTGGCGGACGACACCTACGGCAGCCTCGTCGTCGCGATGATCTTGTCGAGCCCGGCGTTCGTCGCGCGCAAGGCGCAGCCGATCCTCGAGGCGCTCGAAAAAGCGCAAGGCGGCAAGCCGACGATTTTCGCGATGCTGGGCGAGGATAGCTACGTGTCACCAGACGTGATCGCCGCGTTCCGTGCGCGCGACATCCCGTTCGTGCGCTCGCCCGATCGCGTCGTGCGCGCTCTGGCGACGGTGACTCGCCTCGGCGCGGCGCTCGCGGCAAAGCCGCCCAAAACGACTGCGCCGAACAAAGCGGGCGCACGACTGCCGCCGGGCGTTATTCCCGAGCACGCCGCCAAGACGCTGTTGAGAGCAGCCGGCTTGCCGGTGCCCGAAGGCGCACTCGCAAGGTCGGTGAAGGAAGGCCTGGCGATTGCCAACGAGATCGGTTTTCCGGTCGCGCTGAAGGCGCAGTCGGCAGCCTTGTCGCACAAGAGCGACGCGGGCGGCGTGGTGCTCCATCTTTCGGATGCCGCGGCGCTGGAGGAGGGCTGGGCACGGTTGCTCGACAACATCGCGACGGCACACCCTGGCATGAAGCTCGATGGCGTGCTCGTCGAGTGCATGGCCCCCAAAGGCGGTCTCGAACTTATACTTGGCGCGCGCAACGATCCGCAGTGGGGGCCGGTGCTGGCCGTCGGCCTCGGCGGCGTACAGGCCGAAGCGCTCGGCGATATTCGCCTGTTGCCGCCCCTGCTTGCGCTGGACGAGATCGCGGCCGAACTTCACAAGCTCAAGGCCGCGCGTCTGCTCGGCCCGTTCCGCGGCACCCCCGCGCGCGACGTCGCAGCGGCAGCCCAGGTGATCGCAGCGCTCGGCCGTTTTGTCGTCGCACATCCCCAAATCACCGAAGTCGATATCAACCCGCTGGTGCTCTACCCGGCAGGTCAAGGCGTGCTGGCGCTTGATGCGTTGGTGGTGGTGGCGTAGAGCGCAACGGCGTCCACGCAAAGCTTGGCTCCGCCAAGACGCGTATTCCGCCGGCGAAGTTGCAAAGCCTCGCCAACCCTCAAAAATCCAGATCCGCGTAATGCGGCGGCGGCGTGAAGCCGGGCAGGCGGTCGGCCAGCAGCGCGCGGAACGATGGCCGCGATTTGATGCGCTGATACCAGGCCTTCGCGCCGGGCTGCTCGTTCCAGGCGATCTCGCCGAGGAAATCGGCCAGCGACACGTGCGCCGCAGCCGCCAGATCGGCGAACGTCATTTCGTCGCCCGCGAGCCAGCGCCTGTGCTCCGATAAATAACTGACATATGTCAGGTGGTGGCGCAGGTTGGCGCGGATCGCGCGCAGCACGGTCGGGTTCGGCGTGTGCCCCATACGTGCGCCCGGCGACATCAGCCTGGAAACCTGCGGATAGACCTTCTCCGCCAGCAGATCGCGCGAGACCTCGCGGTCGAACTTGCGATGGAACCAGTCGACGAGACGGCGCACCTCCGCCCGATCCTCGCGGTTGCCGGCAAACAGGCTTGGCCGTCGCCGGCCCATCGCGTCGTCCCCGGCATCCCCCTCGCCCAGATACTCCGCGATCGAGTAGGCGCCGCACAGCGCGATGCCCGGTTCGATCTCCAGCACAGGCAACTCGCCCGCGGGATTGAGCGCGAGAAAGCCCGCACGCCATTCCCACGCGCGCTCCTCGGCCAGATCGAACGCCACGTCGCGCTCGGCCAGAGCCAGCCGGATCGAGCGCGACAGCGGACAAAGCTTGAAGTGGGTCAGCTTCAGCATCGTCGGACTAAGTCCTATCCCCGAATTCGCCCGGGAGACGGCCACCCGGGATCATGACCGACACGCACATGGCCAAAACGTAATAATATCGTTTCCTATCAGTTGACAATGGCGCAACGGAACCGATAGCTGCCTCCTTGCCTATAGCCTCAACACGTGTGCGACGCCATGGATACGCTCGAACTGATGCGCACTTTCGTCGCCGTGGCGGACGGCATGAGCTTCACCGCGGCCGGCCGCCGGATGGGCCGGTCGAAGGCGCTGGTATCCAAGCATGTCGGCGAACTCGAGGATCGGCTCGGCGTGCGTTTGATGAACCGCACCACCCGCAGCGTGCAGGTGACCGAGATCGGCCGGGCCTACTACGATCGCGCCCGGGCGCTGATCGCGGAGTTCGACTCGTTGGAGGATTCGGTCAAGTCAGAGGCCGGACATCCCCGCGGCCGGCTCAAGATCACCGCACCCCAGACGCTGGGCGAACTCGAGCTGATGGAAATGCTGAAGGCATTTCGGTTGCGCTACCCCAAGCTCGATCTGGACGTGTTCCTTGCCGACCGGATCGTCGATCTGATCGGGGAAGGCTACGAAGTCGCGCTACGCGTCACGACATTGATGGACAGCACCCTGATCGCGCGCAAGCTGTGCGACGTGCGGTTGGTTCTCTGTGCAACCCCGTCCTACCTGGAGATTGCAGGAAAGCCACAACAGCCGCAGGATCTCGTCCGGCACACCTGTATCGTCGATACCAACATCCGTTGGCGCGAGAGCTGGCGCTTCGGCGACGCGGAAACCGGCGACGTCGTCAGGATCGAGGCGGGCCTGTCGGTTAATAGCGCAACAGCGGTGCATCGCTCGGTGCGCGACGGCATGGGAGTGGGCTTCATCCCGGAGTTCGCTGTAGCTCGCGACCTGAAGGCCGGCCGCCTCGTCTCGCTGTTCGATGAGCAGAACCCACACAAACTCGGGGTCTATCTCGTATATCCGCACCGCTTGCACCTGTCGGCCAAGGTGCGCGCGTTCATCGACTTCACGGCGGACTGGTACACGCCTCAGCCCCCGTGGCTCCGGGATTGATACCGGCGACCCGAAGTTCCGACGGGGCATCAAACGTGAAATACTCGCCGGTATCACGCCCGAAGGGTTGGCGTGGCGGCGTCATGCGGCAGTGTGCAAGGCACGACGCGCAGGAAAAGCTATACCGCCGCGCTGCGATCGACCATAAGTCAAAACGTTGGCGCGGCGGTATGAGCCATCTGGAACACACCCCGCGTCTTCACCGCGCTGGCCCTTGGCCGCGCATCGTGCTATTGCGCCGCACAAATCCCGAGACATCCTAGTGTCCTGATCCCGTATTGCCGACGAATTGGCCGGCAAGGCATCGCGGCAATTCGGGTCGCGAGGACACTAGATCATTAAGCATTAGTGTGGTTTGCGACCTGCACAAGCCGAAGAGAATCCAGCCGGGAAGCTGGTCGGCATGCGCGGGTCACCACGCTATCAACACAAGGATCGCAGGCGCCCCCATGGAGCTGCGTAACATCGCCATCATCGCCCACGTCGACCACGGCAAAACCACCCTGGTCGACGCTCTTCTGAAGCAGGCCGGCGCCTTTCGTGAGAACGAGAAGGTCGAGGCCCAGGCCATGGATTCCAACGACTTGGAGCGCGAGCGCGGGATCACCATCCTCGCCAAGTGCACCTCGATCGTGTGGAAAGACACCCGCATCAACATCGTCGATACGCCAGGCCACGCCGACTTCGGCGGTGAGGTCGAACGTATCTTGAATATGGTCGACGGCGTGATCGTGCTGGTCGACGCCTCCGAAGGCCCGCTGCCGCAGACCAAGTTCGTGGTGTCGAAGGCGCTCAAGATGGGGCTGCGTCCCATCGTCGTCGTCAACAAGATCGACCGCCCCGACCAGCGTCACGACGACGTGCTGAACGAGATCTTCGATCTGTTCACCAATCTCGACGCCACTGACGAGCAGCTCGACTTCCCGATCCTCTACGGCTCGGGCCGCGACGGCTGGATGGCGGAGAGCCCTGACGGCCCCAAGGTCGATCTCGGTCCGATGTTCGATCTGGTGCTGCGCCATGTACCACCGCCCACGGTCGAGCCGGGTCCATTCCGCATGCTCGCCACCACGCTGGAGGCTGACCCCTATCTCGGTCGCATTCTCACCGGTCGCATTTCGTCGGGCTCGATCAAGCCGAACCAGACCATCAAGGCGATGCGCCGCGACGGCATGTTCATCGAGACCACACGCGTCACCAAGGTGCTGGCGTTCCGCGGCCTGAACCGTGTCGCGCTCGACGTCGCCGAAGCTGGCGACATCGTCGCCATTGCGGGTGTAACCGAGGCAACCGTCGCCGACACGCTGTGCGATCCTACCGTCGAAAAGCCGATCATGGGCCAGCCCGTCGATCCGCCGACGCTGTCGATGACGTTCCGCATCAACGACAGCCCATTCGCCGGCCGCGAAGGTGACAAGGTGCAGAGCCGCGTGATTCGCGACCGCCTCTTGAAGGAAGCTGAGCGCAACATCGCGATCCGCATCACCGAGATGGCCGATGCCGACAGCTTCGACGTCGCCGGCCGCGGCGAGTTGCAGCTCGGCATCCTGATCGAGACGATGCGCCGGGAGGGCTTCGAGATCACCGTCTCGCGTCCCCGCGTGGTGATGCGCACCGACGAGACGACCAATCAGCGGCTCGAGCCGGTCGAGGAAGTTATCGTCGACGTCGATGAGCAGTATGCCGGCGTCGTCGTGCAGGGCCTCGCCGAGCGCAAGGGCGAGCTGAAGGAGATGCGGCCATCGGGCGGCGGGCGTCAGCGTCTGGTGTTCATCGTGCCGACGCGCGGCCTGATCGGCTACCAGGGCGACCTGATGACCGACACGCGCGGCACTGCGGTGATGAACCGCCTGTTCCACGAATACGTGCCTTACAAGGGCGAGTTGTCCGGCCGCCGCACCGGCGTGCTGATCTCCAACGGCATGGGCGAAACCACCGCCTACGCGCTCTACTACTTGCAGGATCGCGGCTTGCTGATGCTCGACCCGCAGACCAAGGTCTACGAGGGCATGATCGTCGGCCAGCACACCCGCGACAACGACCTCATCGTCAACGTCGTCCAGGGCAAGAAGCTGACCAACATCCGCTCCGCCGGCAAGGACGAAGCGCTGACCCTGACACCGCCGATGCGGATGTCGCTGGAACGCGCGATGGCCTACATCGAGGACGACGAGCTGGTCGAGATCACGCCGAAATCGATCCGCCTGCGCAAGCGCTGGCTCGACCCCAACGAGCGCAAGCGCCAGAGCCGCAAGAGCGAAGCGGCGGAGGCTTGATCGATTGGGCGGCTGATTGAGGGCCTGCTTCCATGCCGCCCAAGATACGAGAGTTGATGGCTGATCTGGAACAGTCAGGTTTTGAGAACCGGGGTGGAAAAGGCAGCCATCGCAACTATGTTCATCCCAAAGTCGCGAAGCCGGTGACGATTTCGGGAAGCCCGGGCGAGGATGCCAAGCACTATCAAGTCCGGGCCGTGCGTCGTGCGATCGAGGAGTCGCAGCAATGAGAGACGCTGACAGGTACGTGAAAATCGTCGAATGGTCCGAGGAGGACCAGTGCTACGTCGGCAGCGCTCCCGGATTGATCGACGGGGGCTGCCACGGCCCCGACGAGCAGCGGGTTTTCGCGGAACTGTGCCGGATCGTCGAGGAAGCCGTGGCGCTTTATCGCGCGGATCACAAGGCGCTTCCCCCGGCAACCGCTGGCCAAGACCTCGCAAATCGGTTGCAAGCCGTGGTTTGAACCGCCTGCGCAAGCGCTGGCTCGACCCCAACGAGCGTAAGCGCCAGAGCCGCAAGAGCGAAGCGGCGGAGGCTTAGGATCGGCGCACCGGATCATCGTCAAGGGCATTGGACACCCGCAGCCAACTGGGAGATGCTAGCTTCCTCTTGTGATCGGGGAGGGCGAGGCATGCAACTACCGCTGTCCATTCTGCGGATGTTCCTGTGTTCCTGTGTTTCTGTGCGATGGCGGTGCTTGCGTGTTCTGGGCGCGCCGAGGATGTGCTGAAGATTGTGCATCAAGGCGTGGAGCGAACAGCAGTCGTCACACAACCTTCAGCGGCTCCACAAGATTCACGTCCCGTCGTGATCGCACTGCACGGACTCGGGGGCACCGGAGCAAATTTTCGGACCTGGGCCGGATTTGACGCTATTGCCGAACGCGAAGGCATATTGGCGGTATACCCGGACGCTATCGAGCAGAGGTGGAGCTACGGCCGCGCAATTGCCAATCCCACGCCAAGGATTGGCGGTGAAGAGGTCGATGATGTCGGTTTCATACACCGGCTGATCGATGAACTTGTTGCCAAGTGGCGCGCCGAGCCGAAGCGCATCTACGTCAGTGGGCCATCGCGCGGTGGGCTCATGACATTCACGCTGGCCTGCGCGCTTTCCGAACGGATCGCAGCAGCGGCGCCGATCATTACCGGAATGACAGATCATCAGCGGGCGGGTTGTTCTCCGGCCAAGGTTGTTCCGCTCGTGCTCATTGCGGGCACGAACGACACCAGCCAAGTCTACGACGGTTGGCTAGTGCCTGCCGGGCGGTTGCTTTCCGTACCGGAAACGATGGAGTTCTGGCGGACCATGCACGGCTGTACGGCACAAACCGGACGGCTCTTGCCGAAGCGTGAGGCCACCGACAGGACAAACGTTGCTGTAATCGACTGGCAAGGCTGTCGCGTGGCCAACAGCCTGCGCTTTTACCGCGTACAGGGAGGAGGCCACCAGATCCCGTCCCTGACTACCAAGTTGAATCCAATGTCGGAACAACGGTTCGGCTTGAGGAACCGCGATATCGAGTCCGCCGAAGAAATCTGGTCGTTCGTCAAGAATTTCGAACTCGCCAGCCCCAACTAGCGTTGGCCGCCCGCAGCCCGCCTAAACCACAATCTCGCCCGCGTGCTCGACCTCGACCGGCCCTGTCATCAGGATGCGGTCCTTCGCGGTCCATTCGATCTCGAGCGGCCCGCCCGGCAGCGTCACGGTGACCTTGCGCTCCGCCCGCCCCGTCCGCGAGGCACACACGGCTGCCGCGCACGCCGCCGAGCCGCATGCCTTGGTAAGGCCCGCGCCCCGCTCCCAGGTCCGCAGCTTGATCGTGGTCCTCGAGGTCACCTGCGCCAGCGAGATGTTGGCGCGCTCGGGAAAGATCGGGTGGTTCTCCAGCATCGGTCCGAACCGCCCCAGATCGAAGGCGTCGACATCGTCGACCCAGAACACCGCATGCGGATTGCCGATGTTGACGACAGCCGGGGAATGCAACACCGGATCGTCGATCGGCCCTATCTGCAACTCGATATAGCGCGTGTCGGCGAACGCGTCGCGCGTCGGGATATCTTCCCAGCGAAACTTCGGGCTGCCCATATCGACGGTGATCCGCCCCATGCTCTCGACCTCGGCAGTCAGCACCCCTGCCGCGGTTTCGAACAGCAGTGAGGTGCGCTTGGTCGCCTCCGCCTCCAGCCACGCGACGCAGCGCATGCCGTTGCCGCACGCGCCCGCTTCCGAGCCATCAGCGTTATAGATCCGCACCAGCGCGTCCGTGCCCGGCGAGCGCGGATCGTGCAACGCCATCAACTGGTCGAAGCGCGATTGCGGCCCCGCCACGATGGCGCGGACCTGGTCGGCCGTCAGCTCGCGCTTGCTGCCGCGCAAGTCGACGACGACGATCTCGTTGCCGAGGCCATTCATTTTCACGAATCGGAGTGCTGTGGCGCTTGTCATGCCCGCATTATGGAGTGTTCGCGGGCGAGTTCAAGCCGCAGCACCAGGGTGATTCAATTCACCGCGTATGATGGCGGCGCGAACAGAGTTCTAACGGTCTCCGCCCGACGGAGACCACCGATGAACGCGCTGACCTTGTTCCAAGCCCTCGAAGCTATCCCGGATCATCGGACCAAGAAGGGCAGACGCTT
>CAMDPA010000023.1 GCA_945903565.1 Devosia equisanguinis
CCGCGTCTCCAGATTGCGCAGTTGCGTGTCGTCAAGACCACCCGTGCGCTCCTTGCGATAGCGCGCTATGAACGGCACCGTCGCCCCCTCGTCGAGGAGCTGCACCGCGCTCTCCACCTGGGACACCTGCGCGCCGATTTCGGCCGCGACGCGCGCGTTGATCCTGTCCATACGGCCTCCCGTGCTGCTCGGGGGTCTGACCCTACGGGTCTGCCCCCGTCTCGCCACCCCAAGATCCATGAATCGCAACCGACGCTAGCACCACCCACCGCCGCCAAGAAGTGCGCGCCGCAGCCTATCCCCGGTCTGTTGGGCCGCGCGACAGACTGCTATGCTCACATGCTGGATTGCGCTGCGCTTGGATTGCACTGCGATTGTGACGCGAGGGAGGGCAACATGAACGACTGGCTCAAGTGGCATCTTGCCCCCGAAGCAGGCCCCAAGCGCATCCTGGCGCTGGACGGCGGCGGCGTGCGCGGCCTCATCACGCTGGGGATCCTGCAACGCATCGAAGACCAGCTCAAACAGCGCTCGCCCAATCCCGAATCATTCCGCCTCTGCCAGTATTTCGATCTGATCGCGGGCACCTCCACCGGCTCGATCATCGCCACCGGATTGGCGCTCGGCTGGTCCGTGGCCGAAGTGCGCAAGATCTACGACGCCCTCGCCCCCCAGATTTTCGAAGTCCAGGCCAAAGGCGTGCTCAAGCCGATTTTCGGCACCGCGCCGATCGAGAAAGGCTTGAAGTCCGTCCTGAAGGATCGCGAGCTCCAGTCCCCCGACTTGCAGACCTTCCTGATGGTCTGCGCCAAGCGGATCGACACGGGATCGCCGTGGGTGCTGACCAACAATCCGCGCTCCCTTTATTGGGACAACACCGACGGATCGTTCAAACCAAACAAGCTCTACGAATTGTGGCGCGTCGTGCGCGCCAGCACGGCAGCGCCGCTCTACTTCGAGCCGCTCGAGGTCGTGATCAACGACGATCCACGCTGGCCAAAGGAAGTCGGACTGTTTCTCGACGGTGCTGTCGCTGGCCTCAACAATCCGAGCTGGCAAGCGATGCTGACCGCAACATTGCCACCCTATGGCTTCGGTTGGCCTGCCGGCGCCGGCAACATCTTCGTGGTTTCCATCGGCACGGGCTGGTGGCGCATGCGCAACAAGGTCACCGATTTCCAATCGAAAATGTACGCCCAGCAAGCCGGCGAATCGTTGGCCGCGATGGTGCAGGACACCTCCCTGCATGCCATGATGTCGTTCCAGGCGATGTGCGAGCCACGCAAGCCGCGCTACCTCAACGGCGAGATCAAGACGCTGAAGGGCCAGTCGATCATCGGCGGCGGCGGGCTCGTGAGCTATCAGCGCTACGACGCCGACATCGACGAAAACGCGCTGCGCAAACTTTCCGGTATGGGCAGTCTCGATGCCACCGCCCTCGACCAGTTGATGGAAAAAATGCGTGCGCTCGGCACCACCGATGCCGACATCATGCGCGCGCACTATGCGCTCGGCTACGACGTCGGCACAGTGCGCAATCCCGGTATCGACGGCATCGAGGCCGAGGATTTCCCCGCGCAGTTCGATCCACCGTTCATGCGGCCGGCATAAGCGCCCCGCCGCTCAAATCTTCCACCCGCTATGGATCGCAGCCACACCCCCCGTGAGGTTGCGATACGATACCCTCTCGAATCCCGCCTCACGTATCATGCCGGCGAACGCCTCCTGCTTGGGAAACTTGCGGATGCTTTCGACGAGGTACTGATACGGTTCGGCAGCGCCCGCCGTAAGCTGGCCGAGCCGCGGGATCACATGGAACGAGTGCAGATCATAGAGCTTGTCGAGGATCGGCACCTGCACCTGCGAGAACTCCAGGCACAAGAACCGCCCGCCGATCTTGAGCACGCGGAACGCCTCGGCCAGCGCGCAGTCGATATGCGTGACGTTGCGAATGCCGAACGCGATCGTGTAGGCATCGAACGCCTTGTCGGGAAACGGCAGCGCTTCGGCGTTACCCTGCACGATATCGACCTGAGCGTCGCGCCCCGCCTTCTCGACCCGGCGACGTCCAACACCCAGCATTTCCGGGCTGATGTCGCACAGCACCGCCTCGCAGCACAGCCCGCCCCGATCGAGTGCCCGCAGCACGATATCACCCGTACCGCCGGCCACATCGACCAACCGCCACGGCCTCGTCCCGCGTGGCGGATTGAGCATGTCGACGAAATCGTCCTTCCACAGCCGGTGCAGGCCACCCGACATCAGATCGTTCATCAGGTCGTAGCGCTCGGCGACACTGGAGAACACCTGATTGACGAGCCCCTGACGCTCCGCCTCCGGCACCTCGCGATAACCGAACGAGGTTGTCGAGGGTTTCGCGCCGTCTGTCGTCTTGTCGGCCATCATTCCAATCCACCACGTCGTCCCGTCGAAGGCCCGGACCCAAGTCACATCACGGCGAAAGACGGGCCGCGATCCATCCTACGCTACCTTGCCGACGCGCCCACGCCCATGCGGCCTCTCGAGCCAGCTCGTATCAGGCCCGGCCGGTACGATATGGCTCGGGTTCAGATGCGGCATCGACAGATAGTAGCCGGACTTCATCGTCGCCAGATCGCACGTCTCTTCGATGCCCGGCCACTGATAGAGTTCGCGTGTGAAGCCGGCGAGGTTGGGATAGTCCTGCACGCGGCGCAGGTTGCACTTGAAGTGGCTGAAGTAGACGAGATCGAACCGGATCAGTGTCGGAAACGCGCGCCAGTCCGCTTCCGTGATCCGATCACCCGCCAGATAGCGCTGGCGCGACAGCCGCTCCTCCATCCAATCAAGACCCTTGAACACCCTTGCAACGGCTTCGTTGTAGGCATCCTGCGTCTTGGCGAAACCCGAACGATAGACGCCATTGTTGACGTGCTCGTAGACGAACGCGTTGACCTCGTCGATCTCGCCACGCATGGCCGCCGGATAATAGTCGCCCGCCTTCGCGCCGATCCCATCGAACGCCGAGTTGAGCATGCGGATGATCTCGGACGACTCGTTGTTGACGATCGTCTTTTTCTTGCGGTCCCACAGCGTCGGCACCGTCACCTTGCCGGTGTAGCCGGGGTCGGCGGCGGTATAGACCTGATGCAGCCGGAAGATCCCGTCCTCCCCCGGCTTCATCTCATCGAAGCCCTTCGTATAGCTCCACCCCTGCGCCTTGGGCGCATCGGCGAGCGAGATCGAGATCGCATTCTCGAGCCCCTTCAGCTTACGGAAGATCGCCGTGCGATGCGCCCACGGACAGTTCGATGCGATGAACAAGTGATAGCGGCCCGCCTCTGCGGGATATCCACCCTCACCGCTTGGTCCCGCCGAACCATCCGCTGCCACCCAGTTCCGAAACGCCGACGACGGCCGCAGGAACGCCCCCTTGGCGTCGCTCGGCCTGATATCGTCATCGCTCCACTTACCGTCGAACAACTGGCCCATGGCTTACACTCCTTGTATGGGGTCTGACTTCGCGCCAAAACGTTGCAACGAAGCCATGAAGCGGGGACGCGGGGTCTGACCCCATCACGCGCCCTTGGTGATCGCCCGCCAGACCTTCTCCGGCGTCAGCGGCATGTCGATATGATCGGTCGAACCCGCCGGCAGCGCATTCACCACCGCATTGACGATCGCACATGGCGCCGCCGTCGTCCCGGCCTCGCCGACGCCTTTCACGCCGAGCGGATTGGTCGTGCACGGCGTACCCTGCAAATGCACCTGCATGACCGGCAGATCGGCGGCGCGCGGCATGCCGTAATCCATGAACGAGCCGGTCAGCACTTGCCCGCTGTCGGGATCATAGACCATGTGCTCCTTCAACGCCTGCCCAATCCCCTGCACGACGCCGCCGTGAACTTGCCCCTTGAGGATCACGGGATCGAGCACGTTGCCGCTGTCGCACACCGCCGTATAGGCGAGAACCTCGATCTCGCCCGTGCCCGGATCGACCTCGACCTCCGCGATGTGGCAGCCGTTCGGGAACGACGGCCCCGTCTCGACGTCGCCCTTGGTGTCGAGCGTTTCCTTGATCGCGCCCTGCTTGACGAGCTCGCCGGCCCGCTCCGCCACCTCGATCAAACCAATCCGCCGCCCGCTGCCCAGCACCTCGAACCCGCCGTCACGATAAACGAGCTCGGCTGCGCTGGCCTGCAACAGCACCGCAGCCGCCATCCGGCCCTTCGCGATCACCTCGTCCGTCGCCACCGCCAGCGCGCCGCCGACCAGCATCGCCGACCGCGACGCGACCGCGCCGAAGCCCGCCACATCGCGCGCCGAATCACCACACGAGACCCGCGCCACCTCGCGCGGAATACCGAGCCGGTCAGCCACCAGATTGCGGAAGATCGTCAGATGCCCCTGCCCCTGCGGCGAGGCACCAATGCCCACGACGACCTTGCCGCCGCCGGGAAACGCCACGGTCGCGGACTCGTGCATGTGCCCGCCGGATATCTCGAGATAGCAGCCGATGCCGATGCCACGCAGCTTACCCTTGGCCTGCGACTGCGCCTTGCGCGCCGCGAACCCGTTGTAATCCGCCGCCGCCAGCGCCTTCTCGAAGACGGCGGGAAAATCGCCGCTGTCGTAGATGCCGCCGACGAACGTCGTGTAGGGCATCTGCGTCGGCTTGATCATGTTGCGGCGGCGGATCTCGGCCGGGTCGAGCCCTGTCTTCTTCGCAGCGACATCGACCAGCCGCTCCATCAAAAAGTTCGCTTCCGGCCGGCCCGCGCCACGATAAGGCCCAACCGGCAGCTCGTTGGTGAACACGCCGCGACTGTCCATCACGATGTTCGGGATGTCGTACACCGTCGGCAGACAACCCGAGACGTGCACCGTATTGCAGAACAGGCCGACGCCGGTCATGTACGCGCCCATGTTGGCGAGGCCGTTGATGCGCAGCCCCATGAACCGGCCATCCTTGCCGATGGCCATCTCGGCGTCCCACCACTGGTCGCGCGCCTGGTTGTCGCTGACGAACGCCTCCGAGCGGGTCGAAACCCAATGCAGCGGCCGCCCGGCGAGCTTCGCCGCACACAACAGCGCGACGTACTCGGGATAGCCCGACGCCTTCATGCCGAAACCGCCGCCGACATCGTCGGTCAGCACACGCAGCTTCTCCGCGCCAAGCCGCATCGCCATGCCCGTCTGCAGGCGAATGCCGGCGACACCTTGCGTGCCGCAACGCAGCGTGTAGCTGTCGGCGGCCTTGTCGTAGCTCGCGGTCGCCGTGCGTGGCTCCATCGAAACGGCAGCGATGCGCTGGTTGAGCAAACTGATGCGGGCAACGTGTGCGGCGGATGTAAACGCCGCATCGATCGCCGTGCGCTTGGCCCCGTCTGGATCTTCCGGCGCGGTCCAGTCGAGCGCCGTATTGCCTGGCGCGTCAGGCCAAAGCTGCGGCGAGCCCGTGCCGGCCTTGCGCGTGTCGATAGCCGCGTCCAGCGGATCGTAGTCGATCGCAACCTTCTCCGCCGCGTCCTGGGCTTGCAATTCCGTTTCGGCAATCACGATCGCCACGGGTTGGCCCACGTGCATCACGCGATCACCTGCAAGTGCCGGTCGCACCGGGCTCACCGGCTTCGTGCCGTTACGACCGGGAAACGGCACGGCCTGCGTGATCGTCTGCAGGTTGGCGCCTTCCAGGCTCTTGGCCGTGATCACGGCGATCACGCCCGGCATACTCGCCGCCTCCGTCGTGTCGATGCCTCCGATCCGCGCGTGGGCATGGGGGGAGCGCACGAACACGGCGGCCGCCGTGCCTACCGGCCGCACGTCGTCGCCAAAGCTGCCCTTGCCCCGCAGCAGCGCATCGTCCTCGACGCGTCCGGCCCAATCGCCGTGCCGTGTCCGCCAAGCCAATGCCCGATCCGCGCTATCCATGCCATTCTCCTGTTCGAGGCCCGCGCGAAAAACGGCCAGCTCCCTGAGCCGCCCTTATCCAGCAAAATATCCCAGGTGGCGAGAGGGTGCGCCGGAACCGGCCTGAACCTGGCCCCATGCTGCCCTTTTGCCTGCCCGCCGATCGCCGCAATCGCGCCGCGTGCGGACCCGAATCGTCTTGCCATTTAGGTCTCGTTAGTCGAATCGTCCTTGAGTGGTCCTCTCGGTTGCGGCAGCGCACGAGAGCGGCAGGAGGTGGTGTGATGGTGATGGGCGTCGTTGAAGGTCTCGTCGATTCGGTGCAGCATTCGGGGCTCGAGGGCACCCGCATCCTGATTACCGGCCTGAAATCCCGCCACGGCGTGGAAATCGCCCGCGCGTTCGCCGAACAGGGCTGCCGCCTGGTGCTGCAGACCCCCGAAATGAATTCCGATCTGGCCATCGTGCTCGAAGTCCTGGCCAGCGACGCCCAGGACGTGCGCGTGTCCGAAACGCCGATCAGCGATGACGCATCTGCCCTAAAGCTGGCGCAGTGGGCCTCCGGTGCCTTCGGCGGCCTCGACGTGGTGATCAACCTCGCCTGCCTCGATGACGCAGGCCTGGAGCCGGACGCCTGCATCGAGGATATCGAGGACCGGCTTTCCGCCACCCTCAGCGGCCCGTTCCGCATCACCCAGGTGATCGCCAACCGGATGCAGCTGACCTGGAAAGAAGGGCTGATTCTCAACATCGTCACCCAGCGCGATGCCGAGACTCCCGCCGCCGTCCAGCTTGGCCAGATCGCCCGTGCCGCGCTCTCGGCGCTGACCCGTCAGGAAGCCGCCCGCTGGGCCGGCAAGGCCGTGCGCGTCAACGCCATCGTGCCGTCGGCGGAGCTGGGTTGCATACCCGGCGAATTCGAAACCGGCCTGGCCTCCGAGAACGAAATCGCCGAGCTGGCGCTTCGCCTCGCCAGCGGCCACGGCAAGGGGATCTCCGGCCTCACGTTCGACGCGGCGCTGGTGGGGTAGTGGTGCGCCGTAGGGTGCAATAGCCCTTTTCGGGCGTATTGCACCGGCTACGTTGCAGCGGTGCAATACGCCAAAGTTGGCTATTGCACCCTACGCCCTACGCCGCCGCCAACCGCTTCCTGATCCGCATCCAAATATCCGCCATGATCAGCCCCGGTATCGTTCGGCTATCCGGTTGAACCTTGTGTTCGAGCGGTTGATCCCCCGTCGACAATAACGCCGCGCGCGCGCCTTCGTGCTGGTCGAATTTGGCGTTGCAGGCGCGCTCCATCAGCCCCCAGTGATCGACCGTGCCGACGCACACCTCCTCGTCCCGATAGACGATCCGGTCGCCCGGCTTCGACGCCGGACCTGCGGATTTCGCCGCGTGGCCCGATAAAGCGGCAAGGCGTTGGCGATCTTCCTCACCCGGGAACTTCACCCCCTGCCAGAAGCCTTCGATGCTGGCATAGCGCTGCCCGTTCAGCTCGAACGGCGTCTCCGCGAGGTTCGAGATCAGGCGCAGCGGCATCGGCGTCGTGTCAAAGGTGATATTGATCGGCTTGACCGATTCGTCCCGGCCCGAGCCGCCCGGCCGCAACGTCAAACCATCGCGATCGATCGAGCCGACCTGCAGCCGCCGCCCGCGCGTCTGCTCGGCAATGGCGCCAAGCCCATCCCGCTCGTCCTCGGTCTCCGCCTTGAGGGTAATATAGCGGCCTGCAAGTTGCATCTTCATCGGTGTATTCCCTTGGCAGCGGGCGCCCCGGACTGGACCGCGGCACGCGCCTCGCCTAACTCTCGTTCATGCCGACCAGGATTACCACAGTGGCTCCCGCAGACCCGCAGACCGCCGACACCGCGGCCGAAGCCCTGGCTGCGTCAGCTCCACGCACCGGGCCCGACGTTATTGCGGCCTACCTCAAGTCGCTGCCCGGCTCGCCCGGGGTCTACCGGATGATCGATGCGGAAGCCAACGTCATCTACGTCGGCAAGGCGCGTTCGCTGAAGGCTCGCGTCTCGAACTACGCCCGGCTCGGCGGCCACACCAACCGCATCGCGCGGATGATCGCGGCCACCGCCAGCATGGAGTTCGTGACCGTCCGCACCGAAGCGGAAGCGCTGCTGCTCGAAGCCAACCTCATCAAGCGCTTCCGCCCGCGTTTCAACGTGCTGCTGCGCGACGACAAGTCGTTCCCGTTCATCCTCATCCGCCGCGACCACGGCGCACCGCAAATCCTCAAGCATCGCGGCGCGCGCGGCGACAAAGGCGACTATTTCGGGCCGTTCGCATCGGCCGGCGCAGTCAACCGCACGATCAACATGCTGCAGCGCGCGTTCCTGCTGCGCTCGTGCTCCGACAGTGTGTACGAAGGTCGCACCCGCCCGTGTCTGCTGCACCAAATCAAGCGCTGCTCCGCCCCCTGTACCGGCGAAATCAGCGCCGAGGACTACGGCAAGCTGGTCGACGAAGCGACGATGTTCCTGCGCGGCGAAAGCCAGAGCGTGCGGCAAATGTACCAGCAGCTCATGGAAGACGCCGCCGAAAAGCTCGAGTTCGAGCGCGCCGCGACGTATCGCAACCGTCTTTGGGCGCTGGCTCACGTGCAGGCCGATCAGGCCATCAACTCCGACGGCGTGGAGGAAGCCGATATCTTCGCCGCCTATCAGGACGGCGGACAAACCTGCATCCAGGTGTTCTTCTTCCGCGCCGGCCAGAACTGGGGCAACCGCGCCTATTATCCCAAAGCCGACCGCTCGTTCGAAACACCCGAGGTGCTGGAAAGCTTCATCGCCCAGTTCTACGACGACAAGCCCGTGCCCCGCCTGATCCTCGCCAGCCACGAATTCGAGACCCGCGAGCTGATGGCCGAGGCCCTGTCGATCAAGGCCGAACGCAAGGTCGAGATCCGCGTTCCCCAGCGCGGCGCCAAGTCCGGCCTGGTCGAACACGCGTTGCAGAACGCCCGCGAGGCGATGGGCCGTAAGCTTGCCGAATCGGGCTCGCAGCGCACGCTTCTCGCCGGCCTCGCCGAGCGCCTGGGCCTGCCGCGCCCTCCGCGCCGGATCGAGGTCTATGACAACAGCCACATTTCAGGCACCAACGCCGTCGGGGGCATGATCGTCGCGGGGCCGGACGGCCTCATGAAGGGCCAGTACCGCAAGTTCAACATCAAGTCGGTCGCCCTGCCCCCCGGCGACGACTACGCCATGATGCGCGAAGTCCTGGAACGCCGGTTCAAGCGCCTGGAAGGTGTCAGACCCTCCGGGTCTGACACCAGCACGGTGGCCGCGCAGAATGACGCGCCAACCAGCGCAGCTTTAGCCGTTCAATCGATCGACGATGAATTGCAGCCTTCCACACGGGTGTCAGCCCCGGAGGGTCTGACACCAAACGACGAACTCGACGACACCTTCCCCGACCGTCCCGACCTCGTGCTGATCGACGGCGGCGCGGGCCAGCTCAAGGTGGCGCAAGACGTGCTCGCCGAACTCGGCATTTCCGGCATCGCCCTCGCCGGCGTCGCCAAAGGCCCCGACCGCGACGCCGGCCGCGAACACTTCCATATGGCGGGACGGCCGTTCTTCATGCTCGAACCGCGCGACCCCGTGTTGTATTTCGTCCAACGCCTGCGCGACGAAGCCCACCGCTTTGCCATTGGAACCCATCGCGCCAAGCGCTCCAAGGCGATTGGCGTCAACCCGCTGGCGGAAATCCCCGGCATCGGCCCAAAGCGCCGCCGGGCACTCATGAACCACTTTGGCTCGGCGAAAGCCGTGTCGCGCGCCGGTATCGAGGATATGCTGGCGGTCGAAGGCATCTCCGCCGAGATGGCGCAGAAGATCTACGATTTTTTCAACGAGCGCAAAGGGTAAGGAACATTGGATTTCCCGCGCCTCACTCATTTTTTGAGCCAAGAGATAAAAGACAAAATTCCGGGCCACATGCTGGCGTAGGGCGGACAATCTGGGTGGCGCAGCTCGGCGAGGAACGAAGATGACCGATATTTTGTTGATCTATGATGCTTCCGATGTTGTTGCCGTAGACAAACTGGCCGATGCGATCCTGCAGGCCGGTATCACTGTCACCAAGCTCGCGCCCACCGTCGAAATGGTCAGCGGGCCGGATTACCTCCTCCATGAGATCCAAGAAGCGCGCGCCGTCGTGGTCGTGTGGTCACCCAGATCGATTGCCTCGCAGGTCGTGCCCCGCTGCGCGGATCTAGCGCTTAAAGAAGGCAAGCTCGTACCTTTGCGCACCCACGATCTCGATCCCTCGGGCCGCCTGACGACGTTCGGGCAACTCAACATGCCCTTGGTAGACGACTGGAACGCAATCGGCGAAGCCATCAGCGCGAAGTTTGAAGAACATCCAGCCGCCGGCATTCACGCCGATGATGCCCCGAAGGCCGCACCCGAATCCTATGCGGAGATGCCGGCCCCTGCGCCAATGGCACCCGTCGCCACGCGGCCAACCGCTTCCAAATCGGCACCTGTGCCTGCCCCGCCAGCGGCAAAACCTTCACCTGCTTCACCTGCCGATGCCGCAGCAGCAGCCATGGCGGCTGTGACCACGGCCAGCGCACAGGCGGCGGCAGCGACAGGCACGTCAAGACCAGCTCCGACACCTGCCGCTCCAGCACCGCCCGTCGCCGTAGCGCCACCCGCTTCCCAGGTTGCTGCGCCGCCACCACCACCGCCAGCACCTGGGCCTCGAACCGAAGGAATTGGCGCGGCAGCTCCCGCGCCCAGGCAACGGGTCGAGGGGGTAGGCGCTGCCAGCGACGGCATATCCCGTCACGAGCAGGCCTGGCGCTTTCAACTCGACAAGCCCGGAACCAGCATCCGCTTCGACACCCGCGTTGCTCCCACACCGCCGCCACCTTCACTTACCGTCGATGCGATGCAGCAAGCGCGCGGAACAACCGTCGCCGATGCTGATCGGTTGGCCGCGTTGAGACAGGAGACGCCCCAGCCTCACGAACCGCAGGAACTCCACGACCTGGGCCGCTTGATGCCCACCGGCGAGCCCATGGCCCCCGCACGCAGAGGCGGTGGCTCGGGCTGGATATTTGGCCTCACCGCCAGCGCCGTCGCCATCGGTTTCGCCTACCTGTTTCGCGACACCCTGGCACAAAATGCCGACCGGCTGCTGGCCATCCTGGGCCTGGCGAAAGGCGCCATGCCGGCGCTACCAGGCCTCGCACCTCCCTCGCCGGCCATCGTCGACGATGTCGACTGCAGCGTGTTTGCCCCACCCGCGGCACGGCAGGGAGCGCGCGTGATGGTACAGGTGTTCCTGCACCGAATCGAACAGGCCGAGCGCGCACAGTTCCTGGCCCAGACCATGGACGACACCGCCAAGCTGCGCGGCGTGCAAACTCTGCAGGTGCCTATCGAGCGTCGGACGACCGTCCAAATCGATCTCGACGGCCGTGGGCTGAGCGTGATCGAGCCCGTGCAACGCGTCCTGTGGAACGGCGAGCCCACGGTGGCGAGCTTCGAGGTCGAGGTTCCCCTCGGCTTCAAGGGCGACACCTGCCATCCTGTTGCCCGCATGACGATTGACGGCGAGCCCGTCGGCCGCATCCTGTTCCAGATCCGCATCGAGCCGGCAACCCGGGACGTTACCCCGCTGCCGGGGCCCGAACTCGGTGGCACCGGCGCCACACATTACAAGCACGCCTTCCTCTCCTACGCCTCGAAGGACCGTGCGGAGGTGTTGAAGCGCGCGCAGGCGTTCCAGGCCGCCAAACTCGCGTTTTTCCAGGACGTCCTCTCGCTCGAGCCGGGACAGCGCTACAGCGATGAAATCCTGCACCGTATCGGCACGTCGGACCTATTTGTCCTGTTCTGGTCGAGGAACGCGATGCGCTCGGAGTGGGTGCAAAAGGAGATCGACCACGCACTCGCCTGCCAGCGCGAGAATCCCCACGGTCTGCCGGACATCGTGCCGATCATGCTGGAACCGATCGCCAAGGCCCCCCCTCCATCGGGGCTGGCGCATTTACATATGAACGCGCCCATCAACACCTTGATCGCGGCGGAGCAGCCTTCACTCATGAGGCGGATCATGGCCAAGTTGTTCGGCTGATCCCGCCCCATTGCCCTGCACACGCAACCCACGGACATTGCAATAAATTTCACGGTTGTAGCGTGGTTGCTCTGGCGGCTTGTTCACGTACGCCTCATATTGGCATGGTGATTCGCTGCTGCCCCGGCGAATCCCCTCCCTTATATCGCGCGTGTTTCACGCTGGCCGCAGCATACTTGCGCCGCAGACCGAGCTATTCGCCCCATGCAAGCTGTCGGACGTACAGACAAGGTAACCAGCGCGAACAAGGAGCTGATTGCGCTCCTGCTCGCCAGCATCTCGTTCGTGTGCATCCTGACGGTCAGCCTGTCGCATGGCCGGCAGACCGATCTCATCGGCTTCGAGTTGCGCCATCTGGTCCTGCTGGCGCTGGTCGTCGGCGCATCCGTCGTCGCCTTCGGTGTCGTCTGGTACACCACGCATCGCGCCATGCGGATGATGGACCGAGCCCGGCAGGAAACGGCCAGACTGCGCCAAGGGCTGTTGCTGGCCGAAGCGATCATCAAGACCGAGCCGCAAGTTGTGGTGTGCTGGGAGGCGGGCCAAAGCCTCCGGGTCGTCACGCATACCCTGGCCAGCGTGGCCGGTGTTCCCGCCGATCACAGGGATCTGCTTCGGTTCGGCGGTTGGCTCGAGCAGGCCTCCTCCGAAGATCTGCGCAAATCGCTCGATCAGTTGTTCGAGACCGGCGCCGCGTTCAGCCTTCTCCTGAAGACGGCCCCAGGCGCGCATCTGGAAGCCGATGGCCGCGCGGCCGGCACCCATGCCGTGCTGCGCCTGCGCGATGTCGCCACCTACAAGAGCGATCTCGTCAAGATGCTGGACCAGCAAAGCCAGCTTTCCGGTGAGCTGCTGGCCGGGCGGGCGCTGCTCGACGCCATTCCGATGCCGGTGTGGCTGAAGTCGCTCGACGGTCAGGTGCAATGGGCCAACACCGCCTACATTGCCGCGACCGAGGCCAAGAGCCTCACCGACGTACGCGAGCGCCAGATCGAGTTGCTGGAACAGAGCCAGCGCAAGGCGGTCGCCACCACGCTGGCCAAAGGCGCACGGTTCTCCAAACGCCTGCCGCTCGTCATCAACGGCGAGCGCAAGGCCCACGACGTCATCGTCACCGCGACCGATCAGTCGGTTGCGGCGATTGCCGTCGACGTCGCCGCGCTGGAAAAGGCCGAAAGCGAGATCGGCCGGCAGATGTCGACCTACGACCGCACGCTCGACCGCATCCGCACCGCCGCCGCCGTGTTCGACCGCGAGAAACGCCTCACGTTCTACAACGAGGCCTTCCGCAAGCAATGGGGCCTGGAGCAGGAATGGCTCGACGCCAAACCGAGCCACGGCGAGATCCTCGACCGGTTACACGAGCTGTCGCGGCTGCCGGCCATGGTCGACTACCGCAACTGGCGCGCCAGCGTGCTCGACTGCCACACCTCCGGCGTGATGTACGACGACTGGTGGCACCTTCCCGATGGCCGCCTGCAGCACGTCATCGGCGAGCAGCGCCACGATGGCGGCGTCACCTACCTGTTCGACGATGCGACCGAACGGCTTGCGCTCGAAAGCCGTTACAACGCCCTGATCGACGTCCAGCGCGAAACCCTCGACAGCCTCGCGGAAGGCGTCGCGGTGTTCGCCACCGACGGCCGCCTCAAGCTCTACAATTCCGCCTTCCTGGCGATCTGGCAGCTCTCCCGCGAGATGCTCGATCAGGGCCCGCATATCGGCGAGATCATCGCGGCAAGTCGCGCGCTGTACGACGATGCCAAGACCTGGGACCGGCTGGCCCGCTCGGTTACGTCGGTCACTGACGAGCGCGAAACGCTCGAAGGCCAGATGCTGCGCCCCGATCAGACCGAGATCGATTTCGCCACCACCCCGCTGCCCGACGGCGCCACGCTCGTGACGTTCGCCGACGTGACGGCGTCCAAGCACTACGAGCGCGCGCTGGAAGAGCGCAACGAGGCGCTGATCGCCAGCGATAAGCTCAAGAGCCATTTCATCGGCCACGTCTCCTACGAGCTGCGCACACCGCTGACCAACATCATCGGTTTCAGCGATTTGCTGGCGACCCCGCGCGCCGGCGACCTCAGCCCCAAGCAGCGCGAGTATCTGGCGGATATCCAGTCCTCGTCCAACACGCTGTTGTCGATCATCGACGACATCCTCGATCTCGCCACCATCGACGCCGGCTCGCTCGATCTGAAGCTCGCCCCTGCGCGCGTCGGCGAGATCATCGACGGCGCCATCATGGGCGTGCGCGAGCGTGCGATGCGCCAGCGGCTCACCATCGACATCGCCACGACCGAGGACGACATCGAGTTCATCGCCGACGAGGCACGGGTGCGGCAGGTGCTCTACAATCTGCTGTCCAACGCGGTCGGTTTTTCCAATGTCGACGGCCTCGTGCGGCTTTCGGTCTGGCGCGAGCAGGGCATGGTTGCCTTCGCAGTCGAGGACGACGGCATCGGCATCCCCAAGGAGCAGCAGTCCCGCGTGTTCGAGCGCTTCGAAAGCCGCAGCCACAGCGGCAAGCACCGCGGCGCCGGCCTAGGCCTGTCGATCGTCAAGAGCCTGGTGGAACTGCACAACGGCGACATGCGCCTTGAATCCGAGCCCGGCGCCGGCACCCGGGTAACCGTGCGCTTCCCCGAGCAGCCGCGCTCGCATGGATAGGCCGTAGGGCGGGCAAGCACCTTTTGCGCAGCCCGCCGTGTTCTTGCGCCGACTTCGGCGAGCTGCGCGCCTCGGCGCTTGACGCCGGCGACCCGGGTCTGCTCATAGCCTCGGCTATGACGGAAACGACTCACACCTTACGCCTCGACGAAGCCGGTCTCGCCCGCCTTGCAAGCCTGATCGCGCTCGACCTCAGGCCCGGCGATCTCGTCGCGCTGGCTGGCGATCTCGGCGCGGGCAAGACCACGTTCGCACGCGCGGCGATCCGCACCCTGCTCGACGATGCCGACGCCGAGGTGCCGAGCCCGACGTTCTCGCTCGTCCAGTCCTACGACACGCCGCGGCTCGCCATCGCCCACTGCGATCTCTACCGCATCGAAGGCGAGAGCGGCGCATCCGAGCTTGGCCTCGAGGAATCGCTCGCGCGCGGCGCGGTGCTGATCGAGTGGCCGGAGCGCGCACAATCGCTCTTGGCCGACGACCGCCTCGACATCGCCATCATCGAGACCGACGGCGGCGCACGGCGGCAGGTTACGCTTGCCGGACACGGACAATACCGGCCGCGTCTCGACCGGCTCATGACAATCCACGCGTTTCTCGCACGCCACGGCTGGGCCGACGCACACCTTCGCTCGATCCCCGGCGATGCCTCCAGCCGCCGCTATCTCCGCCTCGCGCAAAACGCCGAGCGCGCGCTGCTCATGGATGCGCCACGCCAACCCGACGGCCCGCCGATCCGCGACGGCCTGCCCTATAGCCGCATCGCGCATTTGGCCGAGGACGTGCGTCCGTTCGTTGCGATCGCGCGGCATCTGCGCGGCATTGATTTATCCGCCCCGCACATCATCGCGAGCGACCTCGACACGGGGCTGCTGCTGCTCGAAGACCTCGGCGACCGCGTGTTCGGCACCGAACTGACAGCCGGCGCCTCGCAGATCGAGCTGTGGCGCGGCGGCGTGAATGCGTTGCTGGCGCTGCATCGCGCGCCTGTTCCCGAGCGGCTGGATATCGGCAACGGCGAGCATCACATCGTCCCGCCGTTCGATCTGCGCGCCATGCAGATCGAGGTCGAACTGCTGCCTGATTGGTACGTACGCGCCGCGACCGGTGCGCCACTTGGCGACGAAGCGCGCGCGGCCTTCATCGAGCAATGGCATAGCGTCATCGCACGTTTGCTCGCGCTGCCGCCAGCGCTGCTGCTGCGCGACTACCACTCGCCCAATCTGTTGTGGCTGCCCGAGCGAACAGGTGCGGCACGCGTCGGCATCATCGATTTCCAGGACGCGATGCGCGGCCCCGCCGCCTACGATCTCGTCTCGCTCTTGCAGGACGCGCGGCTCGACGTCCCCCCGGAAATCGAGACGCAATTGCTCGCGCACTACTGTGACGAAGCCGCACGAACGCAGCCGAACTTCGACCGCGCATCGTTCGAGTTCGCCTACCGCGCGCTGGGCGCACAGCGCAACACCAAGATCCTCGGCATCTTCGCGCGCCTCGCCCGCCGCGACGGCAAACCGCGCTATCTCCAACATATCCCGCGCATCTGGCGCTACCTGGAGCACGATCTGACGCATCCGGAGCTGGCGCCGCTCAAGGCGTGGTACGATCACCACTTGCCCAGCGAGATCAGAGTGCGGACCATAAACGCATGACCACGACGCCGCCAACGAACCGTCCGCACACCGCCTTCGTGCTCGCCGCCGGCATGGGAAGCCGCATGCGGCAGCTCACCGCCGACAAGCCCAAACCGATGGTGCGGCTCGCTGGCCGCCCGCTCATCGACCATGTTCTTGACCGTCTTGCATCGGCTGGCGTCACCCGCGCCGTCGTCAACGTCCACTACCAGGCCGAGGTGCTGCTGACACACCTGCAAGCCCGCACGGCACCGCACATCGTCGTTTCTGACGAGCGCGCCCAACTGCTCGACACCGGCGGCGGTGTCGTCGCCGCGCGCGCCTTGATCGGCACCGATCCGTTCTTCATCCACAACTCCGATACGGTGTGGATGGAAAGCGCCGTCGCAAACCTCGACCGCATGATCCAGGCTTGGGACTCAGTACGCATGGACAGCCTGCTTTTGCTTGCCTCGCGCGAAGCCAGCATCGGCTACGACGGCGCCGGCGATTTCGAGTTGCGCGCCGATGGCCGCCTCGCGCGCCGTCCCGCGGGCACGCAGGTGCCGCATGTGTTCGCCGGCGTATCGATCGCCCATCCCCGCCTGCTCGACGATGCACCGGCCGGACCGTTCTCGCTCAACGTGCAATGGAATCGCGCTATAGCTGCGGAACGTCTCTACGGCATCGTGCTCGACGGTTTGTGGATGCACGTCGGCACCCCCGAGGCGCTGGCCGAGGCGGAGGAACGTATTGCCAATGGCAAACTCAACTGACGCCACATCGCGCCCCCAACCGAATGTACTGACCATACCGCCCGGGCGGCCGTTTCTCGCAACGCTGGCCCGCGCCGTACTTGCCGGCAACCTTCCTCATCCGGGCGGCACACCGCCATCGAGCCTCGAACTCGGCTCGACCACGATCCTGCTGCCGACCCGCCGTGCCGTACGCGCCTTGCAGGAAGCCTTCCTGGATGCCGCCGAAGGCCGCGCGCTGATCCTGCCACGCATCCAGCCGATCGCGGAAGGCGACGAGGATCTCTCCCTCCTTGCAAGCTTCTCCGGCGTCTCCGCGCTTGCTCCCGGCGATGCCGATATCCCCCCGGCCGTCGGCGAAGTCGAGCGGCGCATCGTGCTGACGGGCCTCGTGCAGAAGTGGTCGCAGATGATGCGGCGACAGGCAGCCGAGGCCGAAGTAACCGACGCGCGCTCGCTCGCCATCGCCGCCGGCGCGACCACTGCGGCACAGGCCGCAGCCCTCGCCGCCGAACTGGCATCGCTCGTCGACGAAGCCGGCACGGAAGAAGCGGATCTGTCCGGCCTCGAAAAACTCGTGCCGGACCAGTTCTCCGAGCACTGGCAGAAGACGCTGCAGTTTCTCGAGATCGCACTCGCGTGGTGGCCGGCGCATCTCACCGAGCGCAAACTGCTTGCGCCTGCCGATCGCCGCAACCGCTTGATCCGCGCCGAAGCCGACCGTTACGCGAACATGCCGCCCGCAGGACCTGTCATCGTTGCCGGCGTCACGGGCTCGATTCCTGCCACCGCCGATCTGATGCGGGTGGTCGCAACACTGCCCAACGGCGCCGTCGTGCTGCCCGGCCTCGACCAGACGCTCGACGAACCCAGCTGGCGCGCCATCGCGCAGCCCCGCAAGCCGGTGGACGCCGGCGCAAGCGATCAAACCGCACCACCACCTGCCGACGCTCATCCCGAGCATCCCCAGCACGGGCTCAAACGTCTGATCGAAGCGCTTGGCGTCGAACGCGCCGACGTCGCGATACTGCCCGGCGCCAAGCCGCCGTCGCACATCGCCGCGCGCAACCGCCTCGTCACCGAAGCGATGCGGCCAGCCGGCACGACCGCTCTGTGGCACGACTTCACGACGAGCGCCGATCCTGACGCGGTTCGCGCGGGCCTCACCGGCCTCTCGCTGATCGAGGCACCGACCGTAGAGGATGAAGCCGAAGCCATCTCGCTCATCCTGCGGGAGGTGGCGGAGACGCCCGGACGCACCGCCGCGCTCGTCTCGCGTGATCGTCTGCTCGCACGCCGCGTCGCCGTACGGCTGGAAGCGTGGGGCATCCGCGTCGATGATTCCGCCGGTCGCCCGCTCTCCAAGACGATGCCCGGCGCATTCCTCGATCTCTTGATCGAAGCCGCCGCGACCGGCTACGCACCCGCCGCCTTGGTCGCGCTGCTCAAGCATCCGCTCACCCGACTGGGGCGCTCGGCCGGCATCGTGCGGCGAACCGCGCGCGCCGTCGAGATCGCCGCCTTCCGCACGCTATATATCGGCCGTGGCCTCGATGGCGTCGCCGCCGCCCTCGAAGCCGCACGCATGGAAGCCGTGGCCGGCGAACGCCGGGGCCGCGCGGTATCGCGCTTGCGCGAGGAGGATTGGGACGCCGCCAGCGCCCTCATCGATGACCTGCGCACCGCCGTCGAACCACTCACCGATATTCTCTCCGGCAGCAGCCCGAAGAACCTGCGTGATCTCGTCCGCGCCCACATCAAGGCCGGCGAAGCGATCGCAACGCTGCCCGAGGGCGACACCGCCAGCGGATTGTGGGCCGAGGCCGCGGGCGAAGCCGCGTCGCTGTTTCTCACGAGCCTGATCGACCAGGACCTGCCGCCGCTCACGCTCCCCGCACGCGAGTATCCCGATCTTTATCGCGGCCTCGTCGCGCGCGAAACGGTGCGCCCCAAGATCCCCCTGCATCCCCGCCTCGCGATCTGGGGACCGCTCGAAGCGCGCCTGCAACAGCCCGATCTCGTCATCATCGGCGCGCTCAACGACAAGACGTGGCCCGAGCCGGTCGAGCCCGGCCCTTGGCTGAACCGCCCGATGCGCCAGCAGCTCGGCTTGCCCGCGCCGGAAGAGCGCATCGGCTATGCCGCGCACGACTTCACGATGCTGATGGGCGCGCCGCACGTCGTCCTCACGCGCGCGGTAAAGGTGGATGGCGTGCCCGCCGTCGCCTCGCGTTGGCTGCTGCGCTTGCGCGCATTGCTCGACGCGCTCGAGCTGACACCTGCGCTCGAACCCAAACAGCCCTGGCTCGCCTGGGCCGCCTGGCGAAACGCAGCGGGCAAGCGCCGGATCAAGGCGCCCGAGCCCAGGCCGCCGCTGGAATTACGCCCGCGCAAGATGTCGGTCAGCGGCGTCGAAACCTGGATGTCGAATCCCTACGCCATCTTCGCCCGCGACATCCTCAAGCTCGATCCGCTGCCGCTGCTGGGCGAGGAGCCGGATGCGTCGCTGCGCGGCTCGATCGTGCACGGCGCGCTGTCCGACATTTCCAAGGCCTACCCCGGCACGTTGCCGGACGACGTTGCCGGCGAGCTGATGCGCTTCGCCCGCGCTCGCCTGGAGAAACTATCCGGCAACCCGCGCGTCGCCGCGTTCTGGCTGATGCGCATCGAACGTTTCGCGCACTGGTTCGGCGAGACGGAGCCGGGTCGCCGCGAAGGTCTGCTTGGCCTGCTCGTGGAAGCCGAAGGCAAGGCGATTCTCGAAGCTCCCGCCGGTCCGTTCACGCTGACCGCGCGCGCCGACCGTATCGACGTACGCGCCAACGGCGCCATCATCACCGACTACAAGTCCGGCGCCAATCTCGACAAGCTGCGCCGCGACGCCGTGCAAGGCTATGCGCCGCAGCTCGCGCTCGAAGCCGCGATCATGCTGGAACAGGGCTTCGCGGGTATCGCAACGAAACACGTCGCGGGCCTGCGTTACATCTCCGTCTCGGGCGGAGAACCCGCCGGCGCCGTGGTCGATCTGAAGGCGGACGATATGGCAGCACTCGCGCTCGCCGCGCGCGAAGGCCTGGAAAAACTGATCGCCCGCTACGACGATCCGATCACACCTTATACGGCCGTGCGTCGCGCCCGCTTCAGCTACGATTTCGACGACTATGCCCATCTCGCACGCGTCGCCGAATGGTCGGGAAATTCCGATGACGGGGAGGGCGCCTGAGCCATGTCCACCGCCCACGACAAAGCCAAAGCCGTTCTCGCCGATACGGTCGCAGCACAAGCACTCGCCTCCGATCCGACCGCCTCGGCCTGGGTCTCCGCCAACGCCGGCGCGGGCAAGACACACGTTCTGAAGCAACGCGTGCTGCGCATCCTGCTGTCGGGCACACCGCCCGATCGCATCCTGTGCCTGACCTACACCAAGGCGGCAGCGGCCGAGATGGCAGGCCGCGTGTTCAAGGACCTCTCGCAATGGGCAATGGCGCCTGCCGACGTCCTGCGCGGTGAGCTGACCAAGGTGCTCGCGCGCCCGCCGACGGCTGCCGAATGCACCTCCGCCCGCACACTTTTCGCCCGCGCCATCGAGACGCCTGGCGGCCTCAAGGTGCAGACGATCCACGCCTTCTGCGAGCGCCTGCTGCAGCGCTTTCCGCTCGAAGCCAACGTGCCCCCCGGCTTCACGATCCTCGACGACACCGAGACCGCCCGCCTCATCCGCGACGCGACCGACGCCGTGCTCACCGAAGCCGTCACCGATACGGGCGGCGCGCTGGCGGCAGCCCTCGGCAAGGTCGTCGCGTTCGCGGCCGCCGATGCGTTCGATAGCGTCCTGCGCAACGCACTGGGCGAGCGCGAGTGGCTCGACGCCATGGCGCGTCTCATCGTCGGCGACGCCGAAGGCCACGACGCCGCCCGCCTCCTGTATCTGCGCGCACTCGGCGTCCGCGACGGCATCGATCCCTCAGCCATCGTTCGCGAAATGGCGGGCCTCGTCCCAACCATCGCCTTGCAAAGCGCCGCATCGGCCCTTGCCGCCGGCGGCAAGAACGACGGCAAGCTCGCCGATGTTCTCAACGCCGCCGCCAAGGCCGAAACCGACGGCGCACGCGCGGAACTCTTGCAGCAGGCGCTGCTGACCGCGAAGCTCGAGCCGCGCGCCGACACCTTCGTCAGCAAAGCCGTCAAGGAAGCCCATCCCGATATCTTCGCGCAGCTTGCCCGCGCGCGCGACAAGATCGCCGAGCTGATCGCCGAGCATCAGGGCCTCAAGGTCGCGGAAGCCTCGCTCGCCTTGATGCGGCTCGCCGATGCCGTCATGCAGAACTACGTCGAAGCCAAGGGCCTCACCGCCTCACTCGACTTCGACGATCTCATCAACCGCACCGCCAATCTTCTCTCCTCGGCTGATGCCGCCGCCTGGGTGCTGCTGAAGCTCGACGGCGGCCTCGATCACATCCTCGTCGACGAAGCCCAGGATACGAGCCCAACGCAGTGGCAGGTGATCCAATCGCTCGCAGCCGAGTTCTTCCCCGTCACCGGCGGATCGGCCAAGCCGCGCACCATCTTCGCGGTCGGCGACGAGAAGCAGTCGATCTACAGCTTCCAGGGCGCGCAACCCGCCATGTTCGCGGCGTCTGGCGCGGTCTTCAAGCAAGCGGCAGAGGCTGCCCGCTTCGCGCTGCGCGAAGTGCCGCTGACGCTCTCGTTCCGTACCGTGGAACCGTTGCTGGCCGCCGTCGACCAAGTGTTCAAACATCCGGCAGAAACGCCTGGCCTCACCGCGGGCGCGACAGAAATCAAGCACGTCGCATTGCGGCTCGGGCAGGCCGGATGTCTCGAGATCTGGAATACAGAAAAACCGGAAGACGTCGAACCCGCCGACGCCTGGCTACCGCTCGACGACACGGCCCAAGCCTCGCCGGTCGCACAGTTGGCCGAGCGCATCGCCACCACCATCGGCGGCTGGCTCGACCGCAAGGAAATGCTGGTCTCGCAGGGCCGCCCCATTCGCGCGGGCGACATCATCGTCCTCCTGCGCCGCCGCCATCCGTTCGCCGGCCCGATGGTCGCCGCCCTCAAGAATCGCGGCATCAACGTCGCCGGCGCCGACCGGCTGAAGCTCACCGAACAGATCGCCGTGCAGGACCTGATCGTGCTCGGCGATTTCCTGACGCTGCCCGAGGACGACCTGGCGCTCGCCACCGTTCTCAAGTCGCCCTTGTTCGATCTCGACGACAACGATCTGCTGACACTCGCCGCCGAACGCAAGCGTCGCACCTTGTGGTCGAGCCTGCTCGACGTTGCCAAGCGCGATCCGCGTTTCCAGCCGGCTGCCGCCACCCTACTGCGCTGGCGCGGCATCGCCGACCAATCGCCGCCGTTCGAGTTCTACGCCCACGTCCTCGACCGCGACGGCGGCCGCAAGCAGTTGATCGAGCGGCTCGGACCCGAAGCGATCGAGACCATCACCGAGTTCTTGAACCTCGCCGTGCAGTTCGACGAAGCCGAAACGCCGTCGCTGACCGGTTTTCTCGAATGGCTGCGCACCGGCACCCGCGAAGTAAAGCGCGACATGGAGCACGGCCGCGACGAAGTCCGCGTGCTCACCATCCACGGCGCCAAGGGCCTCGAAGCGCCGATCGTTTTCCTGCCCGACACCTGCGCATCAGTTGGGGGACGCCAGCAAGGCCGGCTGGTGGAACTCGACGGCAGCGGCTTGGCCGAAGGCACCGCCCAACCCATCGCCTGGCCCGTTAAGGGAACCAGCGGCCTCGATGCGATCAAGGCCGGCAAGGCGCGCGCCGAAGCCGACGACCGCGCGGAAGGCAACCGCCTGCTCTATGTCGCCATGACCCGCGCCCGCGACCGGCTCTACATCGCCGGCTGGGAAGGCGCCAAGGGCCGCGCCAAGGGCTGCTGGTACGACATCGTCGCCGACGGCCTCAAAGGGCATCTCGAAAACGGGGAAGATGCGGCGGGCCAGCCCATACGCCGCCTGCAATCCGCACAAACCGTCCCGGCCGAGCCCTCGCACGAACGGGGCACCGCCGCCATCGCCGCCGTCGAGCCGCCGGAGTGGGCGCGCGCCAACGCCCCACGCGAGGTCCAGCTTGCGATCCCGATCGCGCCTTCGCGCCTGGCGCCCTACGACGTCGACGAAACCGGCGATCCCGTGCCGCGCACGCTGGAGCCGGGTGCTGCCCCACGCGAGCCCGATGCGCCCTCGCCGTTCAAGCTATCGGGCGACTACCGCTTCCAGCGCGGTCTTGTCACCCACGCGCTGTTGGAGCACCTGCCCACGCTCGATCCCGCCCGCTGGGAAAAAGCAGCGCTCGCCTTCGCCGACACGCGCGGCAACATGCTGCCCGTGGCCGTGCGCAAAGGTATCGTGGCTGAAGTGCTGGCTGTCCTGCGCGACCCCACGTTCGCCGCCGCGTTCGGTCTGGACAGCCGGCCGGAGGTGCCGCTGGTCGCCGAGATCCCCCCGCCATCGGGCAAGAAGGGGTTGCCGCTGCGGTTGAACGCTGTGATCGATCGTCTGGTCGTCGGCCCGCGCGAGCTACTGATCATCGACTACAAGACCAACCGGCCTCCGCCGCTGGAACCGTCGGGCGTTGCACCCACCTACATCTATCAGCTTGCCGCCTATCGCCTGGCGCTGCAACGCATCTACCCCGAACACATCGTACGCGCTGCAATCTTGTGGACCGACGGCGCCCGGCTGATGGAAATCCCCGGCGCGATGCTTGCCGCCCACGAGAACGCGCTGTGGCAATTGGCCAGCGCCAGAATGGGTGGGAGCGTGGCTTGACGTACAGCTCGCCTGTACCTACCTAACGGCCTCAGCAGAGTTCGCAAAAGTGTCCTTCGCGGTTTTGCGATAAAACTCTGCTGAAGCAAAAATCTATGCCACGGTCCCCGCTGGAACAGGCACCCGGCGAGGGCTGATCCATCCGCTAGCCAAACAAGCCAAACAAACGTGGAGACAGTCATGGGCGCTGCGCAGGTCGTTTCCGACGCTACTTTCGACGCCGAAGTCTTGAAGTCGACCGAGCCGGTGCTGGTCGATTTTCACGCCGAGTGGTGCGGCCCGTGCAAGGCCATGGCCCCGGCCCTGGAGCAGGTCGCCACTGAGATGAAGGGCAAGCTCAAGGTCGTGAAGGTCGACGTCGACCAGAACCCGGGCATCACCCAGAAGTACGCCATCCAGGCGATGCCGACACTGATCATGTTCAGCGGCGGCAAGGAAGTAAACCGCAACGTCGGCGCCCTCGTCCAGAAGGTGAAGCTCGAAGCCTGGGTGAAGTCGAGCGTCTGACGCCATCGACTCCCTCTCCCCCTCATACTTCATGAGGGGGAGGGCCATGAACCCAAGTGGACGAGAGCGGCAGCCACCTCCGCAAGCCCGGCCACAACGCCCGACATCTTTCAGACGTCGACCGAACGCGCCGGCCGAGGCGCGTCGAACGTCGTAGACGACCCATTTGGGAAGTTGAGGTCGCCGGCATCACTCCTCACCGCAACCGCAGGTGGGCAAAGGGAGTGGAAGTTGGCGAGACCGAAGCGACAAGCCGTTTACTCAGCCATACCCATGTCCGCTCGTCTATCCGAAGCCGCCCAAGGGCGACTTCGTGCTTTGGGCCACTTTCTGCCGTGCACCTCGAACTGAATGGTGCATCGCACAATGCTCCGTCATCCCGTAAGCCGACGTCGGCGGGCTTGCTGGTCGCGCCGGCAGAAGAGCAGTGCTTGACGTCCGCTACCAGAGGTATTGCGTCGGCATGTCGGTAGCACACGAGTTGTCCGGTTCCAGTAGCACACGATATGTCCGGTAATCCGTGATCCTCTCAATGCGCAGCATTGGGGGGATTGGATGAGCCGGGCCAAGTGTGACGAGGACCGGAGAATGGAGAAGTTTCTGGACGTTTA
>CAMDPA010000024.1 GCA_945903565.1 Devosia equisanguinis
ACACGCGAACCTATGAGAAAGGCATCAAGGTCAGCAAAGCCGAGTTGGCGGCGGTCAAGCTTGTCGGCGATGACTTCCATCCCGAATGGAACTATACAATCAGCCCACGCAGACCGGGGAACTCGTAGCGGTTATTCTGCGATATGTCCTTAGGGGAATGCAGGGCCGGAGGGAAGCTTGACGCACCTTGCCAACCGGCGATGCTCGCTGCCGGCTTTCGGGTTCGCCAATTGTGTCATCACTTTTGGAATGCTGGCGCAACGACGGGCTTGACTCCCGCCCCCGATCCCCACATTTCTTCGGATGTTGTTGGCAATGTTGCGAGTGCGCAATAGTCAACAGCCGATGTTCAGAGGTATAACCTTTGGCCATAGCCATTCGCGATCAGGGCAAGGGAACCTTGCCAAGCGACTACGATCTGCAACAATCAGAGGAGATGCCAACATCCGCAAGCCAATGTCTCGGGACGCGCAACAGCGCGAGCCCTCCGGTCCACGGATCAACGATGCGATCCGGGCCCGTGAAGTCCGTTTGATCGACCAGGATGGTCAGAACGTCGGTGTGGTCCAGCGCCAGGACGCTGCGGATCGCGCGACGGCAGCAGGCCTTGACCTCGTCGAGATCTCACCGGATGCCGAGCCGCCGGTCTGCAAGATCATGGATTTCGGCAAATTCAAGTACCAAGAGCAGAAGAAGGCCGCCGAGGCGCGCAAGAAGCAGAAGATCGTCGAAATCAAAGAGATCAAGCTGCGCCCCAACATCGACGATCACGACTACGACGTGAAGATGAAGGCCATCCGCCGCTTCTTTGACGAAGGCGACAAGGTCAAGATCACCTTGCGGTTCCGTGGTCGCGAGATGGCGCACCAGTCGATCGGCATGGATGTGCTGCGGCGCGTGCGAGCCGATGTCGAGGCGATCGCCAAGGTCGAGTCCGAGCCCCGCTTCGAGGGCCGGCAGATGGTGATGGTGCTGGCGCCGAGGTAAGTGCTGCTGCGTAGCCTCGTAGGCTGGGTCAAGCTCTTGCGCGACCCAGCTCAGCGACGTGCCGCGTCACGGGCATCTTGCGGCGTTCCACTCCACGGTTATAGGGTCATGGCGGGCGGTCGCGAGGCGACCGCGAACCGCCAGCAAATGGCTCGAACCGGGGAGGACGCGTGCTCATGAGACTTCGCGATTGGACTATGGCGGCGCTAGCAGGCGCCGCGCTGCTTGCATCGAACACGGCATCGCGCGCGCAGACCGACGTCACCATGATCGGCTTCGGCGGGGCCAACAATCTCATCACCTGGATTGCGATGGACAAGGGGCTCTTTGCGAAAGAGGGCATCAAGGTCACGCTCGACGTTACGCCGGGCAGCCAAGAGCAGATGCAGAACATGATGGCGGGCAAGTACAACTTCGCCACCACCGCGTTCGACAATATCGTCGCCTACACGGAAGGCGAGGGGCGCGACAAGCTCGAGGGCTTCGATATCGTCGCCATCATGGGCGCACACAACGGCTTCAATAGCGTGGTCGTGCGGCCCGAGATCAACGGCTATGCCGACATCAAGGGCAAGGCGATGGCCGTCGACAGCCCGAAGTCGGGCTACGCGACGATGATGTACGAGATCATCAAGCGCAAATCGGGCCTCGTCCAGGAGAAGGACTATTCGATCCTTCAGGTCGGCGGAACCGGCGCGCGCGTCAAGGCGCTCAAGGACGGCACGGCTGTGATCGCGGCGATTTCCTCGCCGGACGACCAGCAGATGAAAGCGGCGGGCTTCAAGATCCTGGGCGATGCGGCGATCGAAATCGGCGCCTACCAGGGCAGCACGTACGCGGTGCGCAAGAGCTGGGCCAAGGACAACGAGAAGACCGTGCTGGCATTCGTTCGCGGCACCGTCGCGGCTGTCGATTGGCTGCAGGCGAACAAGGCCGCGACCCTGGAAGTGCTGCGCGCGCGTGTTAAGGGGCTCGACGAGGCGACCGCATCGATCATCTACGATGGCCTGCTCGGACCCGGCGGCATCAATCGCAAGGGCGAGCTGAATATGAAGGGCATCGATACGGTGCTGCAGTTGCGCAAGCAGGCCGGCTCGAAGGTCGGTGGCGATGCGAGCCGTTATACCGATACGAGCTATCTCGCGAAGGCGATAGCGAAGTAGCTTAGCCGACGAACCAGAGTCGGCTCGTCTCCAAGCGCAAGCGTGATGGGGCCTCGGGCGCTCCTTGTGCTCGATCCCGGCTCGGTGTCACGTTGTTCGCTTGGCCAGGATGACGGGCGCTGAGATGGAAATTGATCCTGCGGTTTACATTCTGGCCAGCGCCCGAAATGGCACGCTCTATGTTGGTGTAACGAGCGATTTTGTCTCGCGTATTTCTGAGCACAAGCAGGATCTGATTGATGGGTTCACGAAAAAATTCGGCGTGCATATTCTTGCATACATCGAATTCCATGACACGATGCACGCTGCCATCAAGCGCGAAAAGCAGATCAAGCGCTGGCTTCGAGCCTGGAAAATTGAACTGATCGAGCAGCGAAACCCCAGCTGGCGGGATCTATACTCCGAGCTGTCTGGTCTGAGCGATCCAGCTACGCAACGGAACTGGAAGCCGCCTAAACTTTGAAAGGCACGTCATCCCGGCCGAAGTGAGCGAAGCGAACAAGAGCCGGGACCCAGCGCGAAGCTTGTGCGAAGCACACAGAATATCGTGCCTTCGGCGCTTCTTGTGCTGGATCCCGGTTCGGCGCTCGGCTGCGCCTTGCTTGACCGGGATGACGGGCGCTTGTGAACTACTCCGCCGCGTCGAGATCGGCGGGGGTGGGGACCCACTTGTCCATGCGCGGCGGGGCCTTGTTCTTGCGCATTTCGGCCAGCCAGATGCGGTGGATGCGCTCGTCTTGGTCGACGTATTCGATCTGGTCGCCGCCATCCTTGAGGCTGGTCGACACCGCGCCGTTCTCGCCGGGCTTGAGGCCGATCAGCGAACGACGGTTCTCGGTCGTGAACGGATAGCGCAAACCACCAGTGCCGGTGGCGAGATAACGCGCGGGCTCCGCGCTCGTATTGAAGTGCTGGTGGAACTGCTGGCCGGCGGGCGGGAACACGACGCCGTGCTTCCAGTCGATGCGGATGAAGTCCTTATCCTTGTCGTGCCAGAGCAGCGAGAAGCCGTGGCCGACCACGCACATCACATGGAATCCAGGGCCATGGCGATGGCCCTTCTTGTAGGTGCCGACCGGCATCTCGGAAATGTGCGCGTGCATCGTGCCGTCGGCCAGCACGAACATGATGTTGGTGCCGCCAGCGCCGCGGTCGCCCCAGGTTTTGAGCTCGATCGCCGCGAGGTCGGGGACGAAGTTTGTCTCCCACATATGGTTGCCCGGCTTGACGGTCACGAGGTCGCCCTCGCCGGTGTAGTGACTTTCCTTGCCGGCGCGCTCGGAGAAGTCGAAGTCCGAATTGAAGATGAAGCGTTCGTTGTGGAACGTGTTCATTACGAGCGGCAGATCGGTGGTGGAGACCATCAGGGCGCGATCGCGGCCCGAGCCGTTGAAGTGGCGGTGCTTCACGTTGAGCGGGATCGCAAACAGCGCCTTGGGGCCCCACTCGAAGCTGCGCTTGGTGCCATCAGGCAATTCGATCTGCGTCGAGCCGGAGCCTTCGAGCACGTAGATGACCTCCTCGTAGAGGTGGCGCTGCGGCGTGGTCGATTTGCCCGGCGCCAGCTCGTAGAGGAACATATTGGAGAAGTCGCCGCGGCCCTTCAGATGCACGGCGGCGGTCTTGGCTTCGTTGCGCGCCCAGTGCTTGGTCTCGACCTTGAACAGATCGATGCCGTAGTCCTCGATGACGGGCAGGCCTTCCTTGGCGATCCAGTCAAGGTAGGGGTCGAAACCATAACGGGCGGCGGTGTTGGTGGTCATATGCATATTCTCCTTTTCTACGTCGTAGGGCGGGTAAGCGCGCTAGCGCGCAACCCGCTGGCATCTTGCGCGTACATCGGCGGGTTGCGTGCTGCCGCACTTACCCGCCCTGCGATGCCGCAATTCTGAAACGCCATTTTAGCAGATCCCCGCCGTCACGAGAACAGCAGCGATTTGATGACGACGGGCACGACTCCCGGGGGCGTCATGAGCTCGCCGACATCGACGAAATCGAGTTCCTTCAATTGCACGCCGTCGATCGAGACCAGCGGGCGTTTCAAGTCGAGCTCGTAGTGCAGCAGGCGGCCGATGGTCTTGCCGATATCGCCGTCGATCATCAGCAGCAGGAGGTTGTTCGATGTGGCGCCGGTGCCGAGCGCGGACATGATCGCCTTGCCCATCGCCTCGAGCCGGGAGAACTCGGGATCGCCGGCCCAGGTAAATGCGATGGCAAGGCGCTGGTCCGTTTCGAGATCCATCTTCGAGATCGCGCTGCGGATTGCGTCCGCGGTTGTCTTGACGTCGATGACTCCGGAGAGGTCGAGGCCGGCCTGCACCACCGGCACGTTGTGCACCGGTAGCACGCTCGTATCGGGAATGAACACGGTCTTGCCGCTGACCTGCACGGTGAACTGCGAGGCGCCGATCACCGTTGCGCGAATGCGCTGTCCGGGATCGACCGACGTCGGCGCGCCGCGTTTGGCCAATTCAGCGACCAGCGCGGTGGCGAGCGGGCGGGCGATGTCGCCGAATTCCCTGGGTTCGTGCGCGAAGATGTATTCGGACACGCCGCCCGAGAACGTGAGGAAGGTGGGCTTGACGTGGCGCGGCAACTCTTCGGTCAATAGGAAGCTTGCTCCAAGCGGATCGCGGGGGGCGTCGAGCACGTAGTCGGCGGCGATCTTGGCGAGCCGGGCTGCCACGCGCTGGCGCACGTCCGGCTTCGCCAGCGTCGCGGGGGTGGTATCGATGCCAAGCTCCTTGGCGATGGCGACGGCGCTGTCATCGACGCGGGTGTAGGCGCCCTGCGCGTCGGTCGCGATGCAACGACCGCCGACCGCGAACGCGGCAACGCCAAGCACGACGCCCTTGTCGATCAACGCCAGCTTGGTCGTGCCGCCACCGATGTCGACGTGCAATATGCAGGTGTTCCGGTCCTTGGAAAGTTGCACCGCGCCGGAGCCGTGGGCGGCAAGCAGGCATTCGAGTTTGTGGCCGGCGGTAGCGCACACGAACTTGCCCGCTTCCTCCGCGAACAACTCGTCGATCGCTCGCGCATTCTTGCGTTTGATCGCCTCGCCCGTGAGGATCACCGCGCCGGAATCGACATCGGATTTTTCCAGGCCCGCCGCCTTGTATGAGCCGGCGATGAACTTACCCAGAGCACTCGCGTCGATGGTGTCGTCGCGCAGGAACGGCGTCAGCATCACGTCCGAGCGCCAGATCACCTGCCGGTCGATCACCGTGAAACGGCTCGATAGCCCTTGCGTCTGGCGCTGCAGCGTCACCTTGGCGAACAGCAGATGCGAGGTCGACGAGCCGATGTCGATGCCCACCGTCTTCAGCTCGACGGTTTCCTGCGCCCAGATATAGCGCGCGATCTCCGCCTTCTCGTCCTCGGTGAGTCCGCCGTGCTCGTGATCGAATTCCATGTCGTGCATCTCGTCTGGTTCCGGTTTACATTTTGTAGGTTGGGTTGAGCGTCGATGCGGAGCATCGCTCCGCGATGACGCGAAACCCAACATGGCGAGTGCACCGTCGATCGTTGGGTTTCGCAAAATGCTCAACCCAACCTACGCCGCCACCCTCAACTCTCCGCTCCCGCCCTTTTTTTGCGTGGCGGCCGCGCATCGTCCGCCTCCGCCACCAGCCGGGCCAATGCACGGGTCGACGGAATTCGATGATGCTGCAGCACGTGCTCGGCCTCGTCGCGGGCGAGGTTCTCGATCATCACGAGTAGCGTGCGACGGGTAGCGGCGATGTCGTCCTGGCTGATACCCTGCAGCGCGACCTGGTTCACTTCCTCGGCCATCGGTACGAGTTTGGGGCGCAGCGCACGGCCTTTCTGCGTCAGGAACACGTAGACCTTCTTGCGGCTGTCGGGGAGCTGCTTGCGGGTGATGTAGCCCAGCTTCTCCATCGCCTTCAGCGCCGCATAGGTGGTCGGCTCCTGCAATCCGGCGCGCTCGGACAACTCGCGCTGGGTCAGGCCGTCGCTCTCCCACAGGATACGCAGGAAGGTCCAATGACCGAAAGACACCGAATGCTGCGAGTGGCGCATCTGCAGCGAGCGCATCAAGCCGCGCATCGCGTCCTTGATGAGGTGGGCGAGGCGATCGTTGGGCACAGCCTCGCGCCAATGGCGCAGGATTGCCAGCGTGCTTTCGTCGACGGCGGCCGGCGCAGCGGCCTCGTCGGTGCTCAGCGGCGTGCGGTTTTCCTTTGTAATCATGCTGTGCGCCCTTCGATCCCGACCTGATGCGACAGCCAGATCTCACCACCTTGTGCATGCGAGTCCAACATCGCCAGGCATACCTCCATCGTCGCGGTGGCCCATTCGCCACTGTGGATCACAGGCGCGCCGTTGACGACCGCGCTGTACAGCTCGTCGATCACTTCGTCGCGGTAGATGCGTGGTGAGGCAAGCGCCTCGAAGCGGCGCCCGGTGTCGCCGTAGACGTGAACGCCCTTGGGCGTCGGGCGCAGGTCGGCGCGTTGGCAGGAGGCGATGACGTGGCCGAAATGCTGGTGGAAACGCTCGGGCCCTTTGCTCGCGTTGGGGGAACCGGCGTAGCCTTCGCCGCCGTAGTTGACGCGGTTCTTCAGCAGCTCCTCGGCTTCGAGGTTGGCGGCGGCGCTGAGCGCCTTGCGAGTCACGCCGTAACGCGACGGATCCTTCGGCAGCCCGCCCTCGGTGACCCAGTCGGTCAGTTCGTCGCCGTCATAGTGGGCATAGCCGCTGTAGGTGAGCGATGCCGTCGCGCCGCTCTCGAACGTGAGGAGCGCCTGATACGCGCCTTCGGTCGGCCGTGCGAGATCCCAGATGCCAACGTTGGCGCGCACGCTTTTCACGCGTCCGCCGCCGAGCAGACGCACCACGTCCACCTGATGCGGTGCCTGATTGTAGATCACGCCGCCGCCCTGCGCGGTGTCGAGCTCCTCGCGGCGGCGCGGGCGATAGAGGAAATCCGTGAAGTAGGAAGCGGTAATCATCTTAAGCTCGCCAACCGCTCCCGACGCGATAATCTCCCGGGCCCGCACAACCGGCAAGTCGAAGCTGTGGCTGTGGCCGACGATCAGCACGACGCCGGCCGCGCGCGCCGCCTCGGTCATCGCGCGACAATCCTCTAGCGTCAGCGCCATCGGCTTTTCGACGAGCACGTGCTTGCCGTTGGCGGCGGCAGCTTCGACGTTGGCGCGATGCAAACCATGCGGCGTCGAGATGTAGACGGCCTCGACGCTCGGGTCCGCGCACATCTCCTCGACGGTCTCGAAAGCGCGGGCCTTGAAGTCGGCCTTGAACCGCTCGCATGCTTCGGGCCTGGGATCGGCGCCGGCGACAATCTCCAGCTTTTCGCTGGCAAGCGCGGGCAGCATGATGCTGAACGCCCGCCCGAGCCCCGCGATGCCGATCCTGAGTTTGCGCGTGCTCATCCGGTTCTACAGCTCGATCTCGATGTCGCCGGAACGCGCGCGGGAAACGCATACCATGATATTCGCGGCCTTCTCGTGCTCGGCCAGCACCAGGTCGCGGTGGTCGACGTCGCCGGCGACGAGCTTGGTCTTACACGAACCGCAGGTGCCGCTCTCGCAACTGAAGGGAACGTTGCTTCCCGCCGCACGCAGCGCCTCTAGAATCGAGGTGCCGACGGGAACGTCGACCGATGCGCCGCTGGATTTGATGCGGACCTTGAACCCGCGATCTTCGGTGGTGGACTTGACCGCTTCCTGGAACGCCTCGAAGTGAACGGCCGCGGACGACCAGTGCCCGGTCATATCGCGCACCGCGTCCATCAGGGGGCGCGGACCGCAGCAGTAGACGTGGCCGCGCGGTTTCTCGAGCACCGGCCAAAGGTCCAGCGCTTTGTCGGGATCGCCACCGTCGTGGTGGATCGTCACCACGCCCCGGAACTGAGGTGCTGAAAGCTCGTCACGGAATGCCGTCGTCTCGGGCGAGCGTGTGAGATAGTAGAGCTTGAAGCGGCCACCCGTGGCCTTGAGATGCCGAGCCATCGACAGGATCGGCGTGATGCCGATGCCGCCCGCGATCAGGATGTAGCCGGCGGGGCTTGCCACCAGCGGGAAGTCGTTGCGTGGGGCGGAGACTGGGAGCGTGCAGCCGGCCTTTACGTCGTCCGCCATGCTAGCGGAGCCGCCGTGGCCAGCTGTTTCGCGCTTGACGGCGATCAGATAGCGGTCGCGCTCGGCGGGATCGTTGCACAGCGAATACTTGCGCACGAGGCCGTTGGGGGCTCGGACGCAGACATGCGCGCCGGGCGCGAACGCGGGAAGGTCACCACCGCCGGGCCGGCGCAGCTCGAACAGCTGGATGTCCTGCGCCACCGGCTCCGCGCGCACGACGGACAGTGGCGTCATCTCCATCTCGTCGGCGTCGGCAGACATCTTTGGCTAGGGCTCCCCAAGGCGTTGACGAAGATCTTAGTGGTCTAATAAATTACCGTCTGCCCCCCTTCGCTGCAAGCGATGGCCCGCGGCAATAGACAGCGATTTTGGACCCCCTAGCAGGGAGCCTCTCGACAAGTGGGCCTGCTTTAGGCTAAACAATCTTAGATGTCTAACATAATCCGCTGCTGACATGAATTGGGGCGGACGTCTGGCCGGGCCAGGATCCCAGGAGAAAACCTCATGCTGACGCACCAGGAAAACGACATGCTGTGCCGCGTCGAGGGCGATGCCCCGATGGGCCAGGTTTTCCGCCGGCATTGGCTGCCGGCCCTATTATCCGAGAAGGTGGCGGAGGCCGATGGCAATCCGGTCCGCGTGCGGCTGCTGGGCGAAGACCTCGTGATGTTCCGCGATAGTGACGGCCGCCTCGGGCTGATCGACGAGCATTGCCCGCATCGCCGCGCGTCGTTGTTTTATGGCCGCAACGAGGAGTGCGGTTTGCGCTGCCTTTATCACGGGTGGAAGTTCGACGTCGAAGGCAACTGCATCGAGATGGCGTCGGAGCCGGCCGAGTCGAGCTTCTGCGACAAGGTCAAGCTCAAGTCCTATCCTGTTCATGAGTGGGGCGGCTTCGTCTGGGCCTATATGGGCCCGCCCGAGACGATGACGGAGTTCGAGCCGCCGGTGTTCGCGCCATCAGCCGAAACGCCGGTCGCAACCTCGTGCATGATCGTGCAGTGCAACTGGGCGCAGATCCTGGAAGGCGCGATCGACAGCGCGCATTCCTCCAGCCTGCATTCCTCGGACATGGTGCCGGCCAAGATCTCCTATTCCGGCGCCGGCGACAGCCAGTGGTACCGGCCCTCGACCGACAAGTCGCCGCGCATGGTCTCCGACCGCACCAGCTTCGGCTTCCGCTATGCCGCGCTGCGCCGCCCAATCAAGGACGCGGACACGCACACCTACGTGCGCACCACGCTGTTCATCGCGCCCTATACCGTCCACATCCCCTCGAACGACCGCTACAACATTGCTTTGCTGCATGTGCCCGTCGACGACGAAACAACCGCGTTCTACTTCCTGGCATTCGGCGGCAAAGACTGCCCGTCGACCGAAGAGTGGCGCAAGTTCCTCGGCGCCCAGGTCGGCATCGACGTCGACGAGAACTATGTCACGCTGCGCACCCGCGAGAATAACTACAAGCAGGACCGCCAGTCGATGAAGCTCGGCAACTGGACCGGCATCCGCGGGATTCCGAACCAGGATATCGTGATGTGGGAAACCATGGGCCCGATCGCGGACCGCACCGCCGACCGGCTCGGCGCCTCCGATCTTGCCATCGTCGAGTTCCGCAATGTGATGGTCGACGCCGTCAAGGCCTTCGTCCGCAATGGCCAGGTCATCGGGCGGACGGAGCCGCATATCCCGCAGAGCAAGTTGCGCTCGTTCGAGGGCATCGTGCCCAAGACGCTCGACTGGCGCACGCTCGGCTGCACCGAGGAAGAGCTCGCCATCAGCGGCAAAGCCAAGCAGCACGCGGCGGAGTAGCCACGTCGCAACGGTGCAATAGCCCTTTTCGGCCGTATTGCACCGGCTACGTTGCAACAGTGCAATACGCTATCGCTATTGCACCCCACGGGCTGCGGGCAATAATGTTCTCCACGGAGATTCTGGGGGGAACAGCATCATGACGCCAGAAGAAAACGAGCTGCTGGCTCGCGTCGAGGGCAACGCCCCGATGGGGCAGATCTTCCGCCGCCATTGGATGCCAGCCTGCCTGTCCGAGGAGGTCGCGGAACCCGACGGCGATCCGGTGCGCGTGCGGCTGCTCGGTGAGAACCTGGTCGCATTTCGCGATAGTGATGGCCGCGTCGGCTTGGTCGACGAACATTGCCCGCATCGGCGCGCTTCACTGTTCTACGGGCGCAACGAGGAAGCCGGTCTGCGCTGCCTCTATCACGGCTGGAAGTTCGACGTTGAGGGTAACTGCCTGGAAATGGCGTCCGAGCCCGCCGAGTCGAGCTTCTGCGACAAGGTCAAGCTCAAGAGTTATCCGGTCGTCGAGCGCGGGGGCTTCGTATGGACCTATATGGGACCGCGCGAAACGATGCCTGCGTTCGATCCGCCGGTGATCTCGCCCGCACCCGATACCCCCATCTCCACCACCAAGGTGATCGTGGAGGCCAACTGGGCGCAGCTCGTCGAGGGTTCGCTCGACAGCGCGCACACCTCCCACCTGCACGCCGACGAGTTCCGCCCCGCGCCCGTTGCTAGCGCGGAATCCGACGGCAAGACCTGGCAGCGGCCATCGACCGACAAGTCGCCGCGGCTGTTTGTCGATCGGACCTCGTTTGGGATGCGCTACGCCGCGATCCGTCGCCCGATCAAGGATGCGGCAACGCACGAGTATGTCCGCACGACGCTCTATATCGCGCCCTATACCGTGCACATCCCGCCGAACAACCGGCACGAGCTGACGGCGATGTTCCTGCCGCGCGACGACAACAGCGGCATCCTCTACCTGTCGGCGTGGGGCGGAAAGCAGACGCCGAGCCTTGCTGAGTGGCGCGAGTTCATCCGCCTGCAAGTCGGCATCGACGTCGATGCGGGCTATCGCAATCTCCGCAATCGCGGGAACGACTACCTGCAGGATCGCAAGGCGATGAAGCTCGGCAGCATGTCCGGCATCAAGGGCATCATCAATCAGGATATCTTCACCTTCGAGACCATGGGATCGATCGCGCAGCGCCACCGCGAACGGCTCGGCGCATCGGATCTCGCCATCGTCGAGTTCCGCAAACTGATGGTGGAGGCGGCGCGCACGGTTGCGGCCGGCGGTCCGGCGATCGGCACCACCCAGCCGCGCATTCCCCACGCCGAATTGCGCTCGTTCGAGGGCGTGGTTGCCAAGTCGCTCGATTGGCGCGAACTGGGCAAGACCGCGACGGAGATCGAGATTACCCGCCAGCAGGAAGCGGCAGCCGGGCGGAAGTCGGCGGCCGAGTAGGGCGACTTCGTAGGGCGGGTTAGGCCACGTGGCCGTAACCCGCCGGCGACCTAAATGCGATGCCGGACGATACGGTCTAGGCCAAAAATCGCTGCTGCCGAAGCGCTCATCGTTCCTATATGATGCCATGCAACAGGCTGGCCCAGTACGGAGACGCCGGCCAGACAAGGGGAGGTTGTCATGTCGAATTCGATCCGTTTGGGCGCTATCGCGGCGGCCATCGTGCTGGCCTCCGGAGCGCTGATGCCGGCGTTCGCGCAGGACAAGCTGAAGGTCGCCGCCGGGCAGCGCGGCAACTTTGATACCGCCATTACCGAGGTCGGTCAGCGGCTTGGCATCTTCAAGAAGCACGGTCTCGAGGTCGAGGTTCTGTGGACACAGGGCTCCGGCGAGACGCAACAGGCGATCATCTCCAACAGCGTCGATGTGGGCATCTCCGTTGGAACACTGGCGGCCATGGGCGCGTTCGCCAAGGGCGCCCCCGTGCGCGTGATCGGCTCGGAGATGACGGGCGGCGCCGACATCTACTGGTACGTGAAGTCCGACAGCCCGATCAAGTCGTTGAAGGACGCGGATGGCAAGACGATTGCCTTCTCGACCGTCGGCGCGTCTACGCACAGCGTCGTGTTGCAGTTCATCCGCGATCAGGCGCCGAAGGCCAAGGCCGTGGCCACCGGCAGCCCGCCGAGCACGCTGACCCAGGTGATGTCCGGGCAGATCGATATCGGCTGGGCGGCGCCCCCGATCGGCCTCGAGCAGATCGAGAAGAACGAGATCCGGATGATCGCGTCGGGCAACGACACGACCTTCAAGACCCAGACGGTGCGCCTGATCGTCGTGAATGCGGCGACGCTCGCGGCCAAGAAGCCGCAGCTCGAGCGCTACATGAAGGGTTACCGCGAAGCGATCGAGGCGATGTGGGCCGAAGAAGGCTTGAAGTCGTTTGCCGAGTGGCTGGGAGTTCCGCTGGAGCGCGCGCGCCGGGGACGCGACGGGTTCTTCCCCAAGGAGGGCGTCAATCCCGACCGTATCAACGGGCTCGAGGAGCTGATGAAGGAAGCGGTCACCGGCAAGTTCCTGACCGCGCCGCTGACCAAGGCCCAGCAAGACGAGCTGTTCCAGCTGATCCCGCGCTGACATCACATTGCGCCCGACCGCCGCTGGCTTTTTTGGCTGGCGGCGGTTGCGGTTGCACACGTCAATCTCTTCCAACGAGGACAACGGATGCGCCTGAACCATCATCTCTCGGCCGCCGTCGCGGTCGTGGCGGCTGCTGCTGCATTTGCGGCGAGCACGGCCGTCGCGGTTGCCCAGGACAAGCTCAAGATCGCAGCCGGTCAGCGTGGTAATTGGGACAGCGCGGTGCCCGAGATAATGCAGCGGATGGGGTTGGCTAAGAAGCACGGGCTCGATCTGGAAATCCTGTGGACGCAGGGTGCCGGCGAGACACAGCAAGCGGTGATTTCCAACAGCGTTGATATCGGCGTGGCGCCGGGCGTGATGGGCGTGCTCAGCGCGTTTGCGAAGGGCGCGCCGGTGCGTGTGATCGGCAATCAGGCGTCGGGCGCGCAAGACCTGTTCTGGTATGTGAAGGCCGATAGCCCGATCAAATCGTGGAAGGATACCGAGGGCAAGACGCTGGCCTACTCGACCAATGGCTCGTCGAACCACGGCATCGTCACCGCCTTCATGAGCGAGCAGAAGCTGAAGGCGCGGCCCGTGGCGACGGGCGGGCCGCCCGCGACGCTGACGCAGGTGATGTCCGGGCAGATCGATATCGGCTGGGCTGCGCCGCCGTTCGGCCTCGACCAACTCGACAAGAACGAGATCCGCGTGCTGGCCAAGGGCAGCGACACTGCTTTCGGTGGCCAGACGGTGCGGTTCAACATCGTCAATACGCAAACACTGACGGCGAAGAAGGACCAACTCGCCCGATTCGCGAAGGCGTATCGTGAGACGGTGGCCGCGATGTACACCGATGCGGGGCTCAAGACCTACGCGGATTGGCTGGGGATTCCCTTGGCCAAGGCTCAGCGCACCCGCGACGACTTCTTCCCACGCTCGTCGATCGAGCTCGATACCATCATCGGCCTCGACGTGATCGTGAAGGAGGCTGTGAACCTCAAGTACACGGCCCAGCCGGTAACCAAGGAACAGCTCGATCAGTTGATCCAGATCCCGCCGAAGTAGGGCGCTGCTCGCTTTCCACATCCCTTTCCCCGCCGAATGGAAGGCAGAGGGACCGGACAGGTCTTGTGCCGCAAAGCCAATGTTTGCCCAGTGTTGCTTTGGACCTGTTGCCCGCCCACTCTTGCCAATCAACAGGGGGCCATGCGAGTGAGGCAGTCGTAGCCGCCGAGATTCGGCGCCGCGCCCTCCGATTCGTGTTTGTCCGTGTCTTGCGTTCGCGAGGATCCCGCGCGCCGCCCATGCCCGAACAGGGCAGGACCGACCAACGGCGGGGCACAGCGAGGGTGGGCGATGGCCTCTCAACGTGAACTCTATGCCAGGCTGGAAGCGGAAATGACCGACAGAACTGCTCGTGCCCGCAAGACAACCACGGCGGACGCATCCGACAGCTATACCGCCGCTGATATCGAGGTGCTGGAGGGCTTGGAGCCCGTGCGCCGGCGCCCCGGCATGTACATCGGCGGCACCGACGAGAAGGCGATGCACCACCTCTTCGCCGAGGTGATCGACAACGCCATGGACGAAGCGGTCGCGGGCCATGCCACCTGGATCGAGGTTCGCGTCGAGCCGGAAGGTTTCGTGTCCGTCTCCGACAACGGCCGCGGTATCCCGGTCGATCCGCACCCGAAATTCAAGAACAAGTCCGCGCTCGAAGTCATCATGTGCACGTTGCACTCGGGCGGCAAGTTCGATGGCAAGGCCTATCAGACGTCCGGCGGTCTCCACGGCGTCGGCGTGTCGGTCGTCAACGCGCTGTCGGAGACGCTCGAGGTCGAGGTCGCGCGCGGCCAGCAGCTCTATCGCATGGTGTTCAGCCGCGGCGAGCCGCAGACCAAGCTGGAGAAACTCGGCTCGATCATGAACCGGCGCGGCACCAAGCTGCGCTTCCGGCCCGATGACAAGATCTTCGGCAAGGGTAGTTTGCTCAAGCCCGCACGCCTGATGGCAATGGCGCGCTCCAAGGCGTATCTGCAGGGCGGCGTCGAGATCCGCTGGTTCTGCGATCCCTCTCTCGTGACCGCCGACGTGCCGGCCGAAGCCGTGTTCCATTTCCCGGGCGGCCTCAAGGACTATCTGCTCGCCACGATCGCCGGCCAGACGATGGTCACCAAGGACGTGTTCGCCGGCAACGTCCAGAAGGAAGGCAAGCACGGATCGGTCGAGTGGGCCGTCGCTTGGATCGCCGACGAGGACGGTTTCTCGCGCTGCTATTGCAACACGATCCCGACGCCCGATGGCGGCACGCACGAAAGCGGCCTGCGCTCCGCGCTGTCGAAATCGCTGCGCGCTTACGGCGAGCTGACGAACAATAAGAAGGCAGCCCTGCTCACGGCCGAGGACGTGATGGGAACGGCGGCGTCGATGCTGTCGGTGTTCATCCGCGAGCCGGAGTTTCAGGGCCAGACCAAGGACCGGCTGGCCACCCAGGAAGCGACGCGCATCGTCGAGAACGTCGTCAAGGACGCGTTCGATCACTATCTCGCGGACAGCCCGCAGCAAGCGACGCGGCTGCTCGAATGGTGCATTGAGCAGGCCGAGGATCGGCTCAAGCGCAAGCGCGAGAAGGAGATCGGCCGCCAGTCCGCCACGCGCAAGCTGCGGCTGCCGGGCAAGCTCGTCGACTGCGCGATCCAGACCGCGGAAGGCACGGAGATCTTCATCGTCGAGGGCGATTCGGCCGGCGGTTCTGCCAAGCAGGCGCGCAATCCCAAGACGCAGGCCGTGCTGCCGTTGCGCGGCAAGATCCTCAACGTGGCGAATGCGACGTCCGCGAAGCTGTCGCAGAATCAGATGCTGTCGGACCTCGTGCAGTCCCTGGGGGCAGGCATCGGCTCGCGCTATCAGAACGACGATCTGCGCTACGAGCGGGTGATCGTGATGACGGACGCCGACGTCGACGGCGCGCACATCGCTTCGCTGCTGATCACGTTCTTCTACCAGGAGATGCCGACCCTGATCGAGAACGGGCATCTGTATCTGGCGGTGCCGCCGCTGTTCAAGATCACGCAGGGCGCCAAGTCGTTCTACGCGCGCGACGACAAGCAGCGCGAGCAGATCATCGCCAAGGAATTCAAGCCCAACCAGAAGATCGAGACCTCGCGATTTAAAGGCCTCGGCGAAATGAATCCGTCGCAGCTGAAGGAGACCACGATGGATCCCGACAAGCGGATCCTGCTGCGCGTGGAACTCGGCGACGGCGACAAGAGCATATTGGCCGACGCCGTAAATGCCCTGATGGGTTCCAAGCCCGAAGCGCGCTTCCGCTTCATCCAGGAGCGTGCCGCGTTCGTGAAGGACAAGGATCTCGATATCTGAGGCATCCCCTACTTTGCCACGCGCACATCGATGGCAAATTTCTCAAGCGTTCGCGCCAGGGGCCCCGGTGACATCATCTGTTCGGGCGCGGACAATTCGCTGAGCCGCACAGCTTCGTTGGCCGACAGCTTCAACGTCAAGGCTTGTCCGGGTTGGCCGAGGAAGCGGCTTAGCGCGTCGAGGATCGCGCCGAGATTACCCGGTGGTTGTGCGGGATCGAGCAGGCTCTGCTTGAGCTCGGCGATGGGATCGGCGGGCTTCCCGCTGGAGGGGGTGGCCGCCAAGGCCGGCGCATAGACGTTGGCGATCAGGCCGCCATCCTCGAGCTTCAGATCGAGCGTCTTCAACGTGAGCTGCGGCGACACGAGCGCGAACTGGAAGGGCAGCATCGCATAGGTGCCGGGCGACAGATTACCCAGCGTCAGTTGGCCCGACAGCAGGCCGAAATGTTCGAGCTTCAGCCGCACAGGTGCCAGAAAGAGTTCCTGACGGCTCGCCTCGTAGTTCGACGCCAGGTCGAGGTCGAGCGCCATCGTCCGAATGCCCTTTTGCGCGAGCATGGCGAAGTTGCGGTCGCGCGGATTGACCGGCACCACGCCTTTGAACATCGCACGTGCGCTCGCTGGAACGCTGCTGTCGGTGAATGGCCCCCAGGACACCTTGGCTTCGTCGATCTGAAGCGCGCCGTTGCCGGTATCGGGGACCGTCGTGTCCCGGATTTCGAAGCCTTCGAGCATCGCCAGGAATTCCATGGGGCCGGGTGGCGGCGCGCGCTGGCCCCACTGCTGCTGGGGCGCCACGGCCGCCGCGATGCGCAGCGTCTTCAGCACATCGAAGCCGTTGATCGCGAAGCTGCCGATTCGCATAGTTTGCATCGCGCCGGGGCGGGCCGGACTGCCGGGCACCGGGACGAGGAAGTCGTCGAGGCGGATCAGCCGGACCTTGCCGCGCTGCAGACCCTGCATCGCCATGGCGCCGATCTTCATCTGCGTTGGGCCCATGACCGGCGAGCGCATTGTGAAGTCGCGCACCTGCAGATCGTCCATGCGCATGCCTTCATAGATGCGGTTCATCAGATCGATGAAGGCGGCATCCTGCGCGGGAGGCGCACGTTGCCCCGCCTGGGAAGCAGATGCAGCGCCTGCCATCGTCTCCATCCAAGTCTCGTACGATAACTTGGTGGGGTCGATGCCGAAGCCGTCCAAGGTGATGCCGCCAATCGTGAGTTCGCCGCCGTCGGGCGTCTTGATCGTCATCTTGCCGACGAAGCTCTTGCCCTGCACGAGATAGTAACCGTCGTGAGCCTTGCGCTTGTCGAGGCCGACGCGGAACAACGGCAGGAGATCGATATCGGCCATGCCGGAGTTCTCGATCTCGCCGCTGCCGGTCGTGCCAGAGAACACCATTTTTCCGCTGGTGGTGTTGCCGATCCTGCCCTCGGCGATCCGCTCCATCTTGATGTCCGCGTAGGTATAGTTCACCTGCACCGGGCCGCTTCTTTGCGGGGGAAATTGGCCGGCGGGCGGCGCGATGTTCGGCATCGTGAGCGAGGCATCGAGTTTTTCGATGCCGATGCTACGTGCGCGGATTTCATGAAGATAGGCGACGGCCTTGACCATGGCGTCGGCACGCGACAGATCGGGGATGGATTTCGGCAGTCGCAAGCCGGTGAGATTGATTACCGGCACCTTGAAACCGAACCGGAAATCAGCCCGGTCTGGCATCGAGCGCTGATACTCGACCTCGGCGAGATCGAGCCGGTCGACCGTGAAGTCGGTCGAGAACAGGCCCAGGCCCTCGGCCCGCAGCCGCGCGATGGAAATTCCCTTGGCCGCGTCGCCGTCCGGCGCGATCTTGATGCCGTCGATCTTGAGCGTGCGCGACCAGACGCTGACGTGCACCGGCCCGTGTTCAGCCACCGCGCCGGCCGCGCGCAAGGCGGCGAACGAGCGCTCGACCTCGGCCACCGCGCGACCCTGCGCCCATTGCATCGCGATGCTGCCGCCAACCACTGCAACCGCCACGACGGCACCTGCGATAACTATGCCCTTGCGCATGGCGTGCTCCGCTTTTGGTATGAACTTTGGGCGAGATCGTCCGAGTGCATTGGACCGGGCCGTGCATGCGATCAAGCATCAAATTCGGACGCTGGTGTGAACGCGGCGAACGTTGCGACCACGCGCTAACCCCCGGCGCCGCGAAGCGGAGTCGGGTGGCGCGAGCAAACGGAGAGCGGGGCGGCAAGGCCTCAAGAAATTGGTAGTTGGATGCGGCCTGCGCCGCCCCGCTATGTACGACGGGGGTGGGCCCCCTATACGGATCGCGGCACCACCATCCGCGAGCGCATCCGAAGATCTCGCGTTGAACGGGATTGTCGCCCCGTCCGGCAGAACTCCCCCGGGGGAAGCTGATGTCCCCTGGCGTATCCGGCACACTCCCCCCACCCACAGGTTCCCAGCTCGAGCCTGCGCCCCGGCGTGTGCGGAAGGATTTGTGGAGATTAGCCGGACGATGAGGCGCGGGGATAAGTTCGGCGGCGAGAGAGGGCTTGAAGGTGTTGGGCGTGCGTATTTCGACCATGGCGCGACGTAGTCGAACGGTCATTTCAACGTAGCAGAAGCCGTCGTGAAGGTGGTCGAAGCCGCTTGCGGCCTCTGTAGCGAGGAAGAAAGTGGACCTTCCCGCGTCAGCGTTGCGCGCACATCGACGAGTTCGCGGCGAAGCCGCGACTGGGGCCAGCCCCAAAACCCCGCCGGAGGGACGCCCTCCGGACCGCCCGTCTTTTTATGCCATACGAGAAAACACAAACGTTCCCCCAAGGAGCGGGTCGAGGGCCGCGGCCCTCGTCGGGGAGCGTGAGGGGCGAGGCCCCTCACATTGCCCGCAGGGCAATTTGATACGGCGCAAGAGCAGCTCGAAACGGTGGCCGTCCCTGGTTATCTCGTCCCTGGTTATCTCAACCCAACATCTGCGGTGGCTCCGCCGTTGAGTTACGCAGTGTGCTAACTTTTCCCGGCGACTACGGCGGCAGGAGTCGCCGGATCGCTGCCGGACGGCATCGCTAACCCAGCCTACGTCGCGCGCCGCCAGACGGATTCGCCGCGTCCGCCACCGGCTCGGGCGGAGTTGGAGAACTTGAACTCATCGGGCGATGTCATGGCGATATTGCGCTTGCCATCGGTGCCGTTGAAGCTCGCGAAGGTGCTGCCGATGAAATGCACATTCACGATCTTGGTGGCCTCATCGACCGTGTACGTTCCATACATCGCAATCGAGCCCACGACGACGGCCTTGGCTTGCTCGGGCGTCGTCTGCTCGCGGTTGGCAACCTTGGGAAGATCGGAGCGAATCAGGATTTGCGCAAAGCGTCCGTTGGCGTCGAACATGGAGGTGCCCAGCGGATTGGCGCCCCAGGTGTCGGTTCTGGTGCCGTCGCTGTCGATGTCGACCGAGGAGACCAACGTCCACGTGCCCACGAGGTGCTCGGCGAGTGTCATGTGTTCGAGCTCCGTGGTTGCTTGCGTCGTCGCTCCGATGTTGGGTTACGCAGTGCACTTGCTTTGCCCGGCGACTGCGGCGGCAGGAGCCGCCGGATCGCTGCCGGGCAGCACTGCTAACCCAACCTACAAGAGTTCAATGCATCGCGGAGCCGCCGTCGACGAGCATCGTCTGGCCGGTGACGAAGTCGCTTTCCGGCGAGCACAGGAAGATCAGCGCACCAATCATATCGTCGGGCACGGCCTCGCGCTTGATGCAGCGGCTCGCGACGTTGTTGTCGACCACCGCGCCTTTCCAGTGCGGGCTCGCCACCACGCTCTCGCTCATCACCAGGCCCGGCGCGATCGCGTTGACGCGAATGCCGCTGTCGCCGAGCTCACGCGCGAGCGAGCGCGTCATCGCCACGATCGCGCCTTTCGATGTCACGTAATGCAGCAGCATCGGCACGCCCTTGAACACCGTGCCCGAGGAAACGTTGAGGATCTTGCCGTACTTCTGTTTGCGCATCTGCGGCACCACGGCCTTCGCGCACTCGAAGCTGCCGCGCACGTTCACTGCCATCACCTTGTCGAACTCCTCTGACGAAATCTCCGTCAGCGGCTTCAAGGCGAGGTTGCCGAACAAGCCGGCGTTGTTGACGAGAATGTCGAGCCGGCCCCACTTCGCCACCGTCGCGTCGACCATCGCGTTGACGCTCTTTGCATTGGTCACATCGCACGCAATGCCGAACGCCTTGCCATCCGCGCTTTCGATCGCCTTCACCGTGGCGGCGGTGTCGAGCAGATCCGACACACACACGTGCGCGCCCTCTGCGGCCAGCGCCTTCGCATACGTCGCACCGATGCCTTGCGCCGCGCCCGTGACGATCGCGATCTTTCCTGCGAGTCTGCCGGTCATGGTGGTCTCCTCTATACGTTGCGGCTTTATTCGCTACGCGAACAGGGCTGCCGCCCTGTACCCGCGTCAGGGGACACCCCTGACAACCCCGTCTTTTGTGCCTAAAAAGGACGGGGTTTGGGGAACTCGTTCCCCAAGAGGGTGAAGGGCGGTCGTGTCGGAGACGCGCTTCCAGCACGACCTTTCTCGCGTAGCGAACGCGCACCGCCCTCCGCATCACACCTGCTTCTCCGGCAGCTCGACCGTGATCCCATCCAAGGCCGCACTCAAAATGATCTGGCACGACAGCCTGCTCGACGGCTTGCGCTCCGATACCGTCATCGTGAGCATCTCGTGCTCGGTCGCGTTCACAGGCGTCAGCTTCGCGGCCCAGGGCTCGCGCACGTAGACGTGGCAGGTCGCGCACATCATGGAGCCGCCGCACTCCGCGACGATGCCGCCGAGGCCTGCGTTCTGGGCGGCCTGCATGATTGAGACGCCGGCGGCTTCCTCGACGCTGGTCGCTAGTCCGTCGTGTGCGATGTAGGTGATGCGCGGCATGCAGCGCGCGGCTCCCTCAGTTTTGCGTAAAACGCAGCGGCAGCTTGGAGAAGCCGCGCAGTGTGTTGTGGACGGTGCGTGTGGCCTCGCCGCACACTTCGAAATCGACCTTGCGGCGGGCGAGTTCGGTCAGCAGCACCTCGTTTTCCAGGCGCGAGATCATCTGCCCGATGCAGGCGTGGATGCCGTAACCGAAGCCGACATGGCCTTGCAGGTTTCGCGACACGTCGAACGCGTCCGGCCGCTCGAACTTGCGGGGATCGCGGTTTGCGGAACCGACCGAGAGCATGACCTTTTCGTTGGCGGGGATCATCACGCCCCCGATTTCGACGTCGCGTGTGGTGGTGCGGAAGAAGGTCTGGAACGGAGATTCGTAGCGCAGCACTTCCTCGAACGCGGTTCTGACGATGCCGGGATTGGCCTTCATCTTGGCCCATTCGGCGGGATTGGTCGCGAACGACCACAGCGCATTGCCGACGGCATGCACGGTGGTGTCGACGCCGGCGGAGAGGAACGAGCGCACGAGGATCAGCGCTTCGTCCGCCGTGATCGCGCCGGAGGGAACGGCCTGGTAGACCTGATCGCCGAGGCCGCCGGGGCGCAGGTTCTTGTGCTCGCACTGCTCCATGATCCAGGCGCTGACTTCACCGAGATCGCGGGCGCTGTCGTGGAAGATATCGTTCTGCGGGCCGAACGCGTTGAAGACCATCGCGCCGTATTTCATCAGGTTGTCGCGCCCGCTCGCGCCGATGCCGACAGCGTCGGGGAACACCTTGAGCACGTAGGCCCGCGAGACCTCGAACACGGCTTCGACCTCGCCCTGATCGAGCAACTTGTCGATCAGCGCGTTGGCCTCGACCTCGAAGCCGGCCTTCAGCCCGCGCAGGTTCGGCGCGGAGAGGATGCGTCCGACGATGGCGCGGCGGCGGGTGTGGTCGGGCTGGTCGGCCTCGAGCAGCATACTGGGTTGCCGCCAGGGCTTCTCCTTGAAGAAGTTGGCGTAACCGACGCCGCCGCTGGAGCAGAACGTCTGGTGGTCGGCGACGATGGCGAAGTTTTCCGCGTGGCGGGGCGCCATGAACACGCCGTAGCGGCTGAGCCAGACCATCGGACCAGTTTCGCGCAGGGCCTGGTGCCAGGGGTAGGGATCGAGGATGTTGGCCGGCGTGAACGGGTCGATGTCGGAGATCGGTGCCCCCCGTGGCGGTGCTGCGTCTTGTGCCATGCGGTCCTCCCTCGTGTGCCAGCCTCGTGTACCGGCGGTCGCTCCCGGGAAAACTACACGCTCGCGGCGAGAAAAATCAATGGCAGGAGAATGCCTAAGTTGCACGGCTGTCGCGCACCTGCCCGGGCTCTCTGGCGGATCGGAGGGCAGCCCGTGGCGGTGGCGAGACTTGTCGAGCGTGCGGGGGTGGTCTACACGAATTATGCGGTTGGCTCGTCTGCACGGGCAGCCGCTGGTCGGATGGGTGGCCGAGTGGTTTAAGGCACCGGTCTTGAAAACCGGCGTGCTCGCAAGGGTACCGGGGGTTCGAATCCCTCCCCATCCGCCAGCTCGCGCTTGTGACACCACCCGTCAGGTCAAGCCCAGGGATGACTGAAAGCGACAATATAGTAATTATTTCATATAGATGATCCACCTCCAACACTCCACCTCCGATGACCTTGCACGCCTCCTGACACGCTTGACAGACACCCAATGACCGATAGATAGGGTGGTTCAGAGGGTGGTCGGCGAGGCGTGCCCATGGACGGAGATGATCGAGTTTCAAAGCGTGTTCGGGCGGCGCATCGCCTGAGCGCGGTCAAGGTAGCCAAGGTCAAAGAGCCAGGGCTCTACGAGGACGGCGCCGGCTTGCGGCTCGTGGTCACTGACAAGGGGACCAAGAGGTGGGCGCTCCGGCTGACTATCAACGGCCGCCGCGTCGAGCGCGGGCTCGGCGTCTATCCCGTCGTCGGCCTGGACGCTGCCCGGGAGCTGGCCACGAAGCTGCGGGGAGCTGCCAAGCAAGGCAAGGATGCGCACGTCGAGGAGAAGCAGAGGCGCCTGTCCAGCTCCACGTTCACGGAAGCCTTCGAGGCTTTCTTTGCCATCCGTGAGCAGCAGCTCGCCAACGGCAAACACGTGCAGCAGTGGCGGAATACGATGCGCGACTACGTGCTGCCAAAGATTGGCCGGCGGCCGGTCGCCGACGTCACCGCAGCCGAGGTGCTCGACATTCTCAAGCCGATATGGTTCGCGAAACCGGAGACTGCTCGTCGCGTCCTGCAGCGCCTCAAAGCCGTGTTCGACAGCGCGATCCTGCGTGGCGCGCGCGAGCGGGCCAATCCAACCATAGGCGTCACTGGCGAGCTGGGCACCGATCACCGGCAGGTGACGCACCATGCGGCCCTGCCGTGGCGCGAGGTTCCGAAGTTCGTGCGCGAGCTTCGAGTGCGGGCGGCGATGCTCGTCACCAGGCTCGTCTTCGAGTTCTTGATCTTGACGGCAACGCGCTCGGGCGAGGCCAGAGGTGCGCTATGGGAAGAGATTGATCTTGAGGCCAAGCTGTGGACGATCCCGGCATCGGACCCGGTCACCGGCCGGCGCATGAAATCCGGCGAGACGCACGTCGTGCCGCTGTCGGATCGCGCCATCGAGATTCTCGGCGAAGCGCGCCAGCTGCACGCGGGGCCAGTCGTGTTCCCAGGCACCAAAGGTCAGCCGCTGAGTGACAACACGTTGTCGAAGTTGATGAGAGACGCTGGCACGGCCGGCACACCGCACGGCTTCCGGTCAGCCTACAAGGACTGGTGCGCCGAAACCGGCGTGCGCGACGAGGTGTCGGAAGCGGCGCTCGCTCATGCGGATCCGAATCCAGTACGTGCGGCATACAGACGGACTCGCTTTCTCGGTGAGCGCGTCAGCCTGATGCAGCAGTGGGCAGACTTCGTCTGCGGACCCGGAGGCGCGAACACAAATGAGCCGCAGACTGAAGCTGCCTGATTGGGCGAAAAGTCAACAACTCGAACCTTTCCACGGAGACACAGGTGCGCGTCCAGCAACGCAAGCTAAAGTGTGATCCGAAGGCCAAATGGCCCGAGGGTTGGGAAGCTGAAGCAGAGCGTCTCGCCAGCTTCTACCTGCGGACCATCAAGGGCATCGATGAACACGACGGGAACTTGGCCAAGCAGCGGCTTGCGGCGAAACGGCTGGAGAAACTGAGGGCGCATGGGGAGCAGTTCTCGTTGGGGCTTCGGGACTTGGTTGATGGTGAGGATGCCGACCAGCTGCTTCGCATGCACCGCACTCGCGACGCACGGCATGCGAGCGGCGAGAACCGTCGAGGCGAACTCGATCGTTTTCTTTCTTATGGATTCGAGATCAGCAGCCTAACGGCCGCGATCGCTGAAGTTGCCGCCGACCTCGACGGCGCCATCCAACTGCTCACAGCCGGCGGCACCTTGGACAAGGGCAACCAATCTACCCTTGCGCTGCGGTTCACGATCGACGCCGCAGCATCGGCTTACTTGAAACTGTT
>CAMDPA010000025.1 GCA_945903565.1 Devosia equisanguinis
ACCTATGAGAAAGGCATCAAGGTCAGCAAAGCCGAGTTGGCGGCGGTCAAGCTTGTCGGCGATGACTTCCATCCCGAATGGAACTATACAATCAGCCCACGCAGACCGGGGAACTCGTAGCGGTTATTCTGCGATCTGTCCTAAGCAGAGTTCGCAAAAGTGTCCTACGCGATTTTGCGACGAAGTTCCGCAGCAGCAAGAATCCGAACAGATCATGCGTTTGCCTTCGAACGAAAGCCTGCTTAACCCTTGGGAGATACCGATGCCACCGAGGGCGAAGCCGTCACGACGATGGCGCGCCCATCGTCTCTTCCCTGGCGCTTCGCAAGCCCCGCGATCCACCCGGCCACGTCGGCCACCTGATCGAACCGCTCCACGTCCTCCCATCCTTGCGGTAGCTGCTCTCCCGCCCCGATCAATGCCAACGCACCGACTCCGGCCGACGCCCCGGCTTCGACATCGCTCACCCGATCACCCACCATCGCCGAGCGCGCCAGATCGAGCCGCAATTCGTCGCGCGCCGCCAGGATCATGCCGGGCCGCGGCTTGCGCCAGGGATGATCGGGATGGCGATACTTCGCCTGCTCGGATTCAGGATGAAACGGACAATGATAGACCGCATCCAAAGGCACGCCTTCAGCGACGAACCGCTCGCGCATGTACGCCGTCAGCGCCTGGAAATCCTGCTCGGTATAGTAGCCCCGGCCGATGCCGGACTGGTTCGTGACGACCACCAGCGCAAAGCCGAGCCCCTGCGCGGTACGCGCCAGGTCGAAGATCCCCGGCAGCCACTCGAAATCCTCGCGCCGCGAAACATAACCACGATCGACGTTGATCACGCCGTCGCGGTCTAGAAACAGGGCAGGTCTAGGTTGGGTTTGCATGGCGCCGACAATGGATCATTTGCAGCGAAGTGAAGCCAGCCGGGCGCTTGAGTCAAGAGTGCCAGAGAGCCGTCATCATTGCGCAAAAATCAAGAACCACCCAGTTGTGCGCCAACCAGGAAAACAGCGCCCTGCAATCTCGTCTCGATCTTCCAGGAGATCCCCAGCCCCGGCCAGCGCAGGCGAAGCTGCGCGGCGGCAAGACGGGCAAGATCGCCCCCCGCCCGGATCAGCCGTAACGTAGTAGGCGCGCGCCGGAAATGGCCGAACGAGGCCTGGAAGCGCCCGCGACGCAGCACAAAATAGTCGTTGTCCCGCACCATCGAGCCGGCATGTTCAACGCTCGAAGCCTCGCACGTCGCCAACGCCTCGCTCAGTGCCTGATCGAATTCGGTTGTGGACGTCGCCTGCCGAGCGACCACGACCGCCGCCCTCCCGCCTCCTTTCACGGCTCGATGCGCAAGCTCGAAGCCTGCCGCAAGACGGCCAAGACTGGTGTCGGTCAATGTCACAATGACCCTGCTTCCCTCGGGTATGCTCATGTCGCCGCGCGCATCGAGCGACGTCACCGGCAACGAGCGCGACTCCTGCGATCCCACCAGACGTGCAACCTGCCCAAGTGGTTCCCCGACCAGCAGCACAGGGTGACGATTGCCGCGCCCCCGCACGACTAGGGCCACCACCGGCAACACATCCCCTTGCGGCGGCGCCCGCAGCAAAGCAGACGGCAATGCCGCCATCGCATCGCAGATGCCGCGACGATGCGACGTCATCTATTCCCCCAGGTGCCGAACCGCCGGGCATCGAACTCCCGCGTGCGCCTGTGCGGCTGCAGGAGGAAACCGTGATCGGAACAGTCAATTCCGCTGATATTGCGCTGCTCGCCGGGATCAGCGACCAGCGAATGGTCGCAGCATCCGGCGCCGCAATCCCCCGCCGGCACGAACGCACCGCACCAAGCAGAGCCCACAAAAACGCCTTGGAAACTCCACGACCCCAGCGAAACATGGCCGTAATGCGCCGCCATGATTGGCAGTCAAAGAGAACTGTTTTCCTGGGAGAACCTTTATGGGCTGGCCATCGATTATGCTGTTGGCAGCGATCGCAGCACCCTTCACCATCGGCCTCGCACGCGACGCAAAGGCCGATGATCCCCCGCGCATCTCCGGCCCCGCCATCCACGACAACCTCGCCGTCTATTTCATCCACGGGCGTTCCGCACCCGGCCCTGCGCCGCTCACGCTCAGGGAGGCGATGGAAGCCGGCAAGGTCGTGGTCCACGAAACCGGCAGCGTCAATGCGCTGGCGATCGAGAACACCGGCACCGATGAGGTATTCATCCAGGCCGGCGACATCGTGAAAGGCGGCCAACAGGACCGCGTGCTCACCGTCAGCTTCTTGGTGCCCCCGAAGTCGGGTCGCCTGGCGATCGGCGCCTACTGCGTCGAGCAGGGCCGCTGGGCCGCACGCGGCGGTGAGGATGTGAAGAAGTTCGCCAGCTCCGACAAGAGCCTGCCGTCGCGCGAAGCCAAGCTCGCAATGCTGGCGCCCGCGAAACCGCCTGCCGCTGCCCCCGTGCCCACCCCAAGCGCGTCCGCCGGTGCGTCGCCCGACATTGCCCAGCGCAGCAACCTCGGCATCGCAGCGGGCCGGACAGCGCGCGATCCCGGCGATAGCGGCTCGCGCCAGTCTGAAATGTGGCAAAGCGTTGCCCGCGCCCAGAGCAAGCTCTCGGCCAACGTCGGCGCAAACGTCGCCGCTGCCGCATCGGCATCGAGCCTGCAGCTTTCCCTCGAAAACGCCAAACTCGCCGAGGCGCGCAACGCCTACGTCGCCGCATTAAAACCGAGCGGCGAGACCGCAGAAGACATCGTCGGCTATGTCGTAGCCATCACAGGCAAGGTCGTCGGTGGCGACGTCTATTCGTCCAACGCCCTGTTCCGGAAGATGTGGGCCAAGCAGCTCGATGCCGCCGCCACAGAAGCGATCGGGGAGAAGAACAGCCCCGCCACGGCCGCCCCCGGCATTGACGCGATCACCGCCTTCCTTGCACGCGCCGAAGCTGGCAAGACGTCACAAGCCGACATTGCCGGCACCACACAGATCCGCGAGACGCGCGACGCCGACCAGGCCCTGTTGGCCGAAACCCGCAAGTCGACCGGCGGCTTCATCCATCGCGCATACCTGGCACGCTGAAGCGGCATACCGACCTGCCCTGCCGACAGCCTACCGGAACGTGTAAACGTCATGTTCTAGGCAACGGCGCACCCGGAACCAAAAGAGGAACAAACAATGCACTTTTGGGTAGACTCTCGTGTGATTCCCTGGCATGTTCCACCTACGTTCTGAGCCAAGCCGCCCAGGTGCAACACCCTCCGATTGCAAACAGGCTCCAGGAACAACTCGATCAGAAAGTAATCGTATCCGTCGGTCAGGGATGCGTCGCGCTTCCCGAGCGCTTAAGTGTTGCGTGCCAAGTCACCCCGCAGGGATCATGCTCTGCGAGACCGAACAGACCCCGTAACGCTGCCCCCGCAATTCCACCACGTGAGAAGCCCGATGCGCACTTTCCTCATCTCCTACGACCTCGCCAAGCCCGCCCGCACCAAGCACGCGATCGCCACCGCGATCATGTCGCTCGGCACGTCCTGGGCACGGCCGCTGGAGCACACGTGGTATCTGCGCGACGAGGATACGACGGAAGCCGACATCGAGCAGCGCCTGGCGCCCTTGCTCGATGACGAGGATGGCCTGATCGTACAAGCCGTGTCCGAGGATGGCGTGATGACCAACACGCAATTGCGCTGGTTCCGTCAGCGTCGCCCAGCCTTCGAACTGGACGCGTCCAGCAACGTCGTTGCCTTCCCCTGCGTACCCGCCACCCCCGCCGCCCAGTCGGAACTCCCCCTGGCCGTCGCGAGCTGATGGCAACGCTCTGTTGCAGCTCTCCCTAAAGGAAAGGGATTTCCAAGGGCCAGCCCTTGGACGGGGTCGAGGGGTCGTGCAAGTGCACACCTCTGGCAGGGCGCCCCTCGTCTCGCAGCCTCGCAAAGTTCGCGGCGCGGCGATTATGCCCTCGCCGCTCCGCCACTGCGCACCGGATCCGACAGCGCGATCGCGCTCATGTTGAGCAGCCCGCGCACCGTGGTCGACGGCGTCACGATATGCACCGGCTTAGCCGCCCCGAGCAGGATCGGTCCCAACACCACGCCTTCGGACGCCACCTTCAGCATATTGAAGGCGATGTTGGCCGCATCGAGCCCCGGCATGACCAGCAGATTGGCCGTCCCCTTCAGCCGCGAGTTCGGGAAGATCTCCTCGCGAATGAACGGCGACAACGCCGCGTCGGAGTGCATCTCGCCATCGACCTCGAGCGTCGGCGCCCACGCCTGCAGGATCGCCAGCACCTCCCGCATCTTACGAGCGGAAGGCGTATCCTCGGTCCCAAAGCTCGAATGCGACAGCAGCGCCACCTTGGGATCGATGCCGAACCGCCGCAACTGATCGCAGGCAAGCAGCGTGATCTCGGCGAGCTGCTCGGGTTGTGGATCGTACGTCACGTAGGTGTCCGCCATGAACACCGGCCCCTGCTGCAGGATCAGACCCGACAGTGTCGCGAACCCGCGCACGCCGCCCTGCTTGCCCACCACCTGCGCGACGTGGCGCAGATGCGTGTGGTAGCGGCCGACGGTTCCGCAGATCATCGCGTCCGCATCGCCGCGCCGCAGCAGCAGCCCCGCGACCACCGTCGACCCCGCGCGCACGATCCGCAGCGCATGGCTCGGCGAAATGCCTTCCCGCTCCACCAGCCGCTGATACTCTGCGCTGATCTCGGGTATGCGCTTGTCGGTCGCCTGATCGAACAGATCGTAATCGTGCTCCGCCCGCATACGCAGGCCGAGATGCGTCGCCATCCGGGTGATGTTCTCGCGCCGGCCAATGAGAACCGGTCGCCCGATACCCTCCGCGATCACCTGGCTCGCCGCCTGCAGCACGTAGGGGTGCTCGCCTTCCGCGAACACGATTCGCTTGGACGCCTTCACGTGGTCGCGCTTGGCCGCATCGAACAACGGCTTCATCAGGAAGCCCGAACGATACACGAAGCCCGACAGCTTCTCGCGATAGGCCGCGAAGTCCTTGATCGGCCGCGTGGCGACGCCCGACTCCATCGCGGCTTTCGCAACCGCCGGCGCAATCTCGGTGATCAGCCTGGGATCGAACGGCTTGGGCAACAGGTAGTCCGGCCCGAACACCAGCGTATCCGCGCCGTAAGCCAGCAGCACGATGTCCGAAGCTTCGCTCTCCGCGATTCGGGCGAGCGCCACCACGGCGGCCCGTTTCATCTCCTCGTTGATCGTCGTCGCGCCGACATCCAGCGCGCCACGGAACACGAACGGAAAGCACAGCACGTTGTTGATCTGATTGGGATAGTCCGTACGACCCGACGCGATCACGGCATCGGGACGAGCCTCCCTCACATCCTCCGGCATGATCTCCGGCGTCGGATTGGCCAGAGCGAACACGAGAGGCTTAGGCGCCATCGAGGCAACCATGGCCTTGCTGACGACGCCGCCCGCCGACACGCCCAGGAAGATGTCCGTGCCGGTCATCACCTCGGCCAGCGTGCGGGCGTTCGTCGCCTGCGCGTAGGGCTCCTTGTAGGGGTCCATCAGCTCCTTGCGGCCCTTGTAGACGACCCCCTTGATATCGGTGACCCAGATATTCTCGCGCTTCAGCCCGAGCGACACGAGCTGGTTGAGACAGGCGAGCGCTGCAGCCCCGGCGCCCGACGTGACGAGTTTCACGTCCTCGATCTTCTTGCCCACGATCTTGAGGCCGTTGAGGATGCCCGCAGCCACCACGATCGCTGTGCCATGCTGGTCGTCGTGGAACACCGGAATCTTCATGCGCGCCTTGAGACCGCGCTCGATCTCGAAACACTCCGGCGCCTTGATGTCTTCCAGATTGATGCCGCCGAACGTCGGCTCGAGCGCTGCAACCGCTTCGATGAACCGGGCCGGATCTTTCTCCGCCACCTCGATGTCGAACACGTCGATGCCCGCGAACTTCTTGAACAGGACCGCCTTGCCTTCCATCACCGGCTTGGCCGCGAGCGGCCCGATGTCGCCCAGGCCCAGCACCGCGGTGCCATTGGTTATGACGCCGACGAGATTGCCGCGCGCCGTGTAACGCGAGGCGTTGGCTGGATCTTCCGCGATCGCCGTGCACGCGTGCGCGACGCCCGGCGTATAGGCGAGCGAGAGGTCGCGCTGGTTGGCCATCGGCTTGGTCGCGACAACGGCGATTTTCCCCGGCGGATCGGCCTCGTGATAATCGAGTGCGGCGCGCTTGAGATTGTTGTCGGTATCGGCCATCGGTCAGTAGTCCCCCATCGAGAACCGATTAAGTCGCACGTCCGGGAGGTCCCGGACAATAGTCCGGCCGGTCGGTTGTGCCCCATCCCGAGCCCATGCCAGTACGCGCGATGCCTCGAGCATACAAAAGCGACAGCCGCGCTTGTCAGGGCGCGGCTGCAGGCTGTTCGGATGTCTCTAATTTCTAGGTATTCATGCGCCGCACATGCGCGCCCGTCATCAGCCCTCGGGGCACATCTGGAAGGCCTTGTCGAGCGCGGAGTTCTGATTGGCAAAGTCAGCGATCTTCTGGCCGCCCTTCGCATAAGCCGAGATGTAAGCCTCGACCTCGCGCGCTTCCTGGCCGTCGTTGACATCGAGCACGGTGAAGTTCGTGAACTGCTCGGCCGACGAGCGGATGATGACGGCCTTCTGGCCGCCGTAGCTCGCGGTCCATACCCGGCACTTGGCCGTCGACGGCGCTGCTTCGGGTGCGGCCAGGGCAGACGGCCCCTTCGCCGTCACCGCAGCCGTCGTCACGGCTGCACCGCCCGGCGTTGCAGCTCCGGCGCCCTTGCTGATCGGCGCCTTGGCCCCGGCAATCGCCGACGCGGATTGTGCGCGCGCTGATGAAGCCTCGTCGGGCGCAGCGATCGCAACGTCACTGCTGGTCTCGTTGAGAACCTTCACGCCCGTCCCACCAGCAGCGATCGTTTTCGCGCCCAGCGCCGAACGGTTCGCATCCCCGTCCTCGCGTGCACGCTCCATCGCTTCACGGGCCAGCTCGTCGCCCTTGGACCGCTCGCCGCGCGCCACCTTGGTTCCGCCACTGCGGCTCTTGCGGGCTTCCTGCACGAGCTCGGGTTTGGGATCGGCCTTCTGACACAGCTCGTCGTAGAAGCTCTCGCTGATCGACTTCATGTCGTTGACATAGCCCCGGCTGCCCGGCGCCCACTTGCCCGCGACATCGGCATACGTGATCGGCCGCTTGAAGCCCTTCTGCCAGGAGGTGAGCACGCCCCACTCCTGCACCTTGCGCGTACGCTCCGCGACCGCGTTCTCGACACGCTCGCCAGTGTACATCTGCAGATGCTGCAGGTGCGCCTTCACACCATCGTCGATGCTCTTGAAGGTTTCACCCGGCGCGCCGCCGCCAGTCGCGCCCAAGCCCGCAAAGTTGTTTTGGTTCGGCTTGACATCGCCGGGTTGGCCGTTGCCGCGCTTGTAGGCAAGGCTGCCGGTCTCCAGGATCATCTGGAAGAACGCATAATCCCATCTCAAGCCCAGCTCCTCGCCGTGCCGCATGTAGGCCGTGGCGATGCTGGAAAACCTGGGATCGAGTTTGGGATTTCGCTCGCCGAGCAACGCCATCAACCGACCTGGCGTAGCACACTCCGGAACCTTATTGGCCCCAGTCACCTTCACAGCAGGCAAGGCTTTGGCGGGCGCAGACTGGGCGTGCGCACCAACCGGTGTCAGCACGAGCAGCGACGAGGCAACGGCACTGGCAACCGAGCAAATCTTCATGTGAACATCCAAGCGATACGAGCGAGATGACCGGTGCTGGCCCCGCGAGAGGCCAGCGGCTGGATTTTGCGTCTTGTTAACCACCTCTAAGCGAGACGTACTTAACAATCCGTTACGCTTCCAATTTTCGAAATCCCCGTGCGCCAACCAACCCCATGAACAGGGCGTGAATTGGAGCGTGGTGGGGAGGAAATGTGGCGAAGCTCGACCGTTCCCGGTTAATGCTTCACCGGCGCCCTCTGAAAATCTCGATCCCGACCGCCCGGCATGCAATCAGCACATCGGGCTTGGCGATCCGGACCTTGACCGTCACCACATCGGCGCTTGCCAGGCACGCCTCCGCGATTCGCTCCGCCAGCGTTTCCAGAAGGTTGAAGTGCCGGCTCTCCACCGTCGAACGCACCGCTGCAATCGCGTGGTCGTAGTCGTAGACGCCGTCAAGTTCGTCGGAAACGCCGTCATAGCTGTCGCGCACCTCGAGCTCCAGCGAGACTACGATCCGTTGCTCGTAGCGCCGCTCGTGCTCATAAACACCAACGCTGCCGATCAATTCGTAGCCTTCGACGAACACCCGCCGCGCCGCACCTCCCGCTGGCGTGTCCAAGCCGCTGCTCTTGTCAGCCATATCGTGGCGCATGCCCATTACATTGATCTTCCGTTTCCAAGCCTGCCAGCGCAACGTCGACAACTCATCACCGCCGCGCCTCGAGCCGGCAACCGACCGCGGCAACGTCTGCGAAGACATCGGGCTTGGCCGTCTTCACCACAACCCGCCGCACTTCAGGCCGTTGCCCGACGATCTCCACGATCGCCCGCGCCAGCGTCTCCTGCAGGTCGAAATGGCGGCCCGCGACGAGCTTCACAACCTCATCCCGCACCCAGTCATAATCGAGCGTTTCGGCAATATCGTCACCGGCCGGCAGCGCGTCCGGCGCAATTTCGATCTCGATCCCGATCAGAAGCCGTTGCGGCCCATTGCGCTCGAAGTCATGAATGCCAATGCGGGCCTGAACCTCCAGCTTGTCGAGGAACAGCGTATAGCCGATGAGGTTCATTGCGTCTCCCGCCCGATGAAGGCCACGTCGCGTCCTGGGTTGGCCAGCGCCAGCCCGCCGTCGATCGTAATGATGGTCCCCGTCATCGCCGGCGACGCCGCGATCAGGCGCACTGCCGCCGCGATTTCCCCCGGCGTGCAGCCGCGTCCCAGCGGGTTCATGCGATGCGAGCCCTCGTAGTTCTCCCGCCCCTGCGCGCCGCTCTCCAGCGTGATCCCCGGCGCGATGGCGTTGACCCGCACCCGCGGCGCCAGCGCAAGCGCCATCATCCGCGTTGCCCCCAACAGCGCGAATTTGCTGATGCCATATGAAAAATAGTCGGGATTCGGCGCGAACACCCTGTTGTCGAGCATATTGACGATGCACCCCGTTCGGTCGTCGCCCAGCGCGCGCGCGAATTCCTGCGACAACAAGATCGGCGCTACGGCATTGACCGCGAAGTTGCCGGAAAGTGCCTGCGCGGTTGTCGTTTCCGCATTGTCGTAAGCGAAGATGGAAGCGTTGTTGACCAGAAGTTCGAGACCAGGCGCCAAAGCGAACGCCTGCACGACAAGGTCGGCCATCTGAGCGGCATCGGCCAGATCCGCGCCAAGCAACGCGGCAACCCCACCTGCCGCCTCGATCTCCGCCTTCAGCCCGGTCGCCGCGTCCTTCGACTGGTTGTAGTGGAGAACCACGTGCCATCCGCCCCTTGCGAGATCGCGCGCAATCTCGGCCCCTACGCGTCGTCCAGCCCCAGTGATCAATGCAGCTTTCATGAACCGTGCGCCCTCATGCGCGCCCATCGCGGAACCGCATGCACCGTTTGGCACGCTGGGCCGCCCCTTTCAATCAGGCCAGCGACGGCCCTCGACGCTCCCGACCGCAATCCGCGAATTGCCGGCACCGCTCTGAATTGCTCAAAAATCATGCATCGCGACAGCGGCACCGTGCACGAGAAGTGGCTTTTACTTGCCCAATTCTCAAGCAAAACAAGCATTTCGTTGCAGCCGCGCGACAGCTGTCACAATAGCGAAGCCCATTCCGAAAAATCTATTGCCCGAATTGATCAAGCGGTGACTTATTGACCGGTGTGCTTGGTGATTCGCTTGCGCCGAATTTGCTTTGGTCGATCGATCAGACAACTCGAGTGCAGCAGAGGCATCGCCGGGCTGAGGATCATGATTGAGGCCAAAATGAAGAAGACCACCACTGGAATAGCATCCTCCTTCGGCGCAGCCATCGCCGCGTTCACTCTTGCTGGCAGCGCCCTCGCCGATGGCATGCCATCCGGCAGCGTGAAGGACTCCCCGGCTGCCGCCAGCGACGCGCGCAAGTTCGCCTTTTCCTGGAACATCGGCGCCACGACGGACTACGTCTTCCGCGGCATCTCGCAGAACAACAGCCGGCCGGCTGCTCAAGGCGGCATCGATATGACCTACGGCATCTTCTATGCCGGCGCCTGGGGCAGCGACGTCAACTTCGGCACCAACGCACCTTTGGGCGGCGTCGGCTCGGTTGCCAACGTTGAAATCGACTACTACGCCGGCATCAAGCCTGTGCTCGGCCCGGTCACCTTCGACCTTGGCGTGATCTACTATTCGTACCTGGGCGGCAAGGACAAGGGTCCGCGCTTCAACCAAGTCCGCGAGCAGGACTATACGGAACTCAAACTCGGCGCGAGCGCGACGTTCATTCCGAAGCTGACGACCGGCATCACCGCTTTCTTCTCGCCGCAGTACACCGGTGGGCAGGGCTTCGTGACAACAGTTGAAGGCACGATCGCTTATGAGCTGCCGCAGACTCTGAAGATCACGCCGACCATCAGCGGCACGCTCGGCAGCTCGTTCGGCGACGCCAAGGACAGCAAGGATCCCTTCGTGTTCGCCAACGGCAAGGACAGCTACTTGTACTGGAACGCCGGCGTCACACTCGGCATGGACAAGCTTTCGCTGGACCTGCGCTATTGGGACACCAACATCGCCAACAGCGGCACGATTGCTTCGAGCAATTTCTGCACGGCCAACCTGTTCGGCTGCGACAGCCGCTTCGTTGCCACTGCAAAGGTTACGTTCTGAACCGAACGTAAGGGCGGGCATTTTTCTTCTGAAGAAGCCGGAGCCGCGAGGCTCCGGCTTTTTTCGTTCTTGAGTGCGCTTGCGGCGGTCTATTCACTGTCGCCGCCGAACACATTACCAAGCAGCGAACCCTCGTCCTTGCCTCCCAGCCCCCGGGCATTGGCGAGCACGCGGCCGGCCAGCCGCGAGAACGGCAGACTCTGGATCCACACCGTGCCGGGTCCCCTGAGCTGCGCGAAGAATACGCCCTCGCCGCCGAACACCATCGACTTGATCGAGCCCGCGCGCACGATGTCGAAATCGACATCCGGCGTCATCGCCGCAACGCAACCAGTATCGACGTGCAGCTCCTCGCCATCCCCCAGCACGCGCTCGATGACGCAGCCGCCGACATGCACGAACACATAGCCGTCGCCTTCGAGCCTCTGCATGATGAAGCCCTCGCCGCCGAACAGCCCGGTCATGATCTTCTTCTGGAAGTGAATACCGATCGTGACGCCCTTGGCCGCACACAAGAACGCGTCGCGCTGCGCCACCAGATGCCCGCCGTAATCCGACAGCTTGAATGCCAGGATCGTGCCCGGATAAGGCGCCGCGAACGCCACCCGCGCCTTGCCCTGTCCCTGGTGGGTGAACACCGTCATGAACAGGCTCTCGCCCGTCAACAGCCGTTTGCCCGCGGTTGCGATCTTGCCGAAAAAACCGCCCGGCGCTTTCGAGCCATCGCCGAACACGCTGTCCATCTGCACCGCCGGGTGCTTGAACATCATCGCGCCGGCTTCCGCGATCGCGCTTTCGCCGGGATCGAGCTCGCTCTCGATGAACTGCATCTCCTGGCCGGTGATCTTGAAGTCGATGTCGTCGGCCGCGCCGGACGCTCGCGGTGTGCCGCCGAGAATGCTGGGTACAGTGCCTGCCATGGCTCTCTCCTTCAGACAAAATGATGCCGGCTTGAAACCGTGAAGTTGTATAGCAGAGATGCGGCAATGAAGCGTCAGAGCCCGGCTTCCAGCACGCGGATTAAAGCACCCGCCCGCCCCAGCTCAATGCCGGAAGTGGCGCGTGCCCGTCATCACCATCGCGAGGCCTTTGGCGTCCGCGGCCTCGATCACTTCCTTGTCGCGCATCGATCCGCCGGGCTGGATCACCGCGGTGGCCCCCGCCTCCGCTGCCGCCAGCAGACCGTCCGCGAACGGGAAAAACGCGTCGGACGCCACCACCGAGCCCTTCACCGCGAGCCCCGCCATTTCAGCCTTGATCGCCGCGATGCGCGACGAGTTCACCCGGCTCATCTGACCGGCGCCGACTCCAACCGTTGCCAGATCGCGCGCATATACGATCGCGTTCGACTTGACGAACTTGGCGACCTTCCACGCAAACAGCAGATCGGCCATCTCCGCGTCGGTAGGCTTACGGCGGGTGACGACCTCCAGCTTGTCGTGCAACGCCAGGTCGGCGTCCTGCACCAACAAACCGCCGGTCACCTTCTTGTAATCGAGCCGCTGTCCCGGTGTCGCCGGCCATGCGCCACACACCAGCAACCGCACATTCTTCTTGGCCGCGACCGCCGCCTCAGCCTCCGCACTCGCTGACGGCGCGATGATCACTTCGACGAACTGACGTTCCACGATCGCTTTCGCCGTCGCCCCGTCCAGCTCACGATTAAACGCGATGATGCCGCCGAACGCGGACTCAGGATCGGTCTTGTAAGCCCGGTCATAGGCCGCCATCAGGCTATCGGCCTCGGCCACGCCGCATGGGTTCGCGTGCTTGACGATCACGCACGTCGGCCGCGCGCTGAACACCTTCACGCATTCGAGCGCCGCGTCGCTGTCGGCGATGTTGTTGTAGGAAAGCTCCTTGCCCTGCAGTTGCCGGGCCGTCGCCATCGACGCTTCCTTGGCACCGCGCGCAACATAGAACGCCGCCTGCTGATGCGGATTTTCCCCGTAACGCAGCTCCTGTTTCTTGTTGAACTGCACGGTGAACGCGCGCGGGAAACCTTCGGCCTTGCCCTCGGGATTGTCGAGCACGGCGCCCAGCCAATTGGAGATCGCGCCGTCGTAAGCGGCGGTATGCGCATACGCCTTGAACGCCAGCTCTCGCCGAAGTGCGAACGTCGTCGCCCCCGCGTTCGCCTTCATCTCCTCGAGCAGGCGCGCGTAGTCTCCCGCCTCGACGACGACGGTGACATCGGCATGGTTCTTCGCGGCCGCGCGGATCATCGCGGGCCCGCCGATGTCGATATTCTCCACGCACGTGTCGTAGTCCGCGCCCTTGGCCACGGTTTCCACGAACGGATAGAGGTCCACCACCAGCAGATCGATCGGCGCGATGCCATGCTCGCGCGCGGCCTTATCGTGCTCGGCATTGCCCCGCACCGCCAGCAGCCCGCCATGCACGCGCGGATGCAGCGTCTTGACCCGCCCATCCATCATCTCTGGAAAGCCGGTCAGCTCCGACACATCCCGCACCGCCAGCCCGGCCGCTTTCAGCGCCGCCGACGTTCCCCCCGTCGACACCAGCTCGACCCCCAGGTCCGCCAATGCACGCGCCAACTCGACGACACCGGACTTGTCGGAGACCGACAGCAGCGCCCGCCTGATCTTGCTGGAAGTGGTCATGCCAAGAACTCTCCTTACCGGGCAATGCGGCTCCGGACATCTATCCGGTGCATCTTCGCACCGCCGCTACGCCACGATTTTCTCGAAGCTCCAACGCACGTCCAAATCGCCCCAGCACGAACCGCGCAGCACGATCTGCAGTGCACGCGCCGGCCCTGACGGATCGGCATAGTGGACGCTCGGCTCGATCGAGACCTCGGCACCCTCGGCCGCAAACCGCCATTGCGTGCCGTCCCGCAACCGCAATACGGCCTCCGCCTCGGCGGTCCTCTCACAGGTCACCCGCGGTGCGACATGAAAGTGGATCGTGAACGGCACGTCCCGGGGGAGCCGCACGGAGCGGTTCACGCCCCCAAGCCTGTCGCTACCCTCGAGCTTCGTACCTTCCTTGTTTAACACCAACCGGCGGCGATGAACGAGCCCGTGCTCGCCCACGTAGCCACTGTGCGAGATTCCAAGCTCATCGCCGTTCTCGCTGTGCGCGAGTGACGAGGTCACCGCCCCTGAAAGCGCCAGCGGCACACCGCCAGCCAACCGTTCGAGCCGCCGGTTGACGAGACGCCGCGCCGACGATTGCCCACCGAACGCCAGCGTGTTGTGGCTGGCCGTCGCCCGCGCGGCGGCGATATGCTTCTCATCCGCGGCCATCGGAAACCCGCCGTTGACCACCATCGCAGTCCCACCGGCCGACATCTCGAACGACAAACACCCAGCCATCGCCTGCGCACCAAGCGTCAGCGGCGGCGCGGGTCCAGCATCCGCAATCACAACGCAACCACCCTGCTCCAACCGGGCATACCCCGACTGTGGCGCCGCGGTAATCCGATTTGGCTGCGCGGTATCGTAGGCGAGAATAGCGGCCAACTCCGCGACAGGAGATGCCCCCACGCCATTGAAGCGCGCCAACGAGCTATCCCCGAGCCGCATGTACCGCAACATCGGCATGATCCGCGCCATTGCCGCCTCGATCGCCGCCGGTAGCGCGCGCTTGGCCGTCGCAAAGCACTGCCGCAACGGCAGCAGATCGAGCATGATCTCGACCAGCACACCGGTATTGCGGCTGATGTGTCCGCCGTCGGGCAGGATCTGACGTGTCAGCTCCGCACCAAGACGTCGCTCCGATTGCGCGAGGTGCCGGTCATGGCCCGCAATGCACAAATCCCCATAGACGAGACCCGTCAACGCAAGCAGACGCGGATACCCGTCGGGCGCAGTGCGCCACGCCGACGACAGCGCGATCAATTGGTCGCCGAGACTTTGTGCCGTGCGATCGAACGTGCCCTGGTCGACATCCGACAGCAGCATGTCCGAATTGGCGAGCCACGAAATCATTCGCCGCGCGCGCACGGCGGGCTCCCGGGCCAAGCGATCCCGGCCTTGGCCACGTGCGATCCATTGGCCGACGAACGCGCGTGCCGTCGCGGCAGCTTCCGGCGTCCCGGCCGCCCGCAAGTGCCGCAGCCATGCGAACCCCTGCAGCTCGCGCGCCCAAACGGCATTGCGTTGCGTCAGCTCGAACGGCGCCCCCTTGCCGATATGAACAAGCTGCCCCGCCAGGCCCATCTGCCCGGCGGCAAGCTCATCTGCGAAGCTCGCATCCGCGCTTCGCAACTCCTGCGGCACGAGCACGATCTCCTCGGCCAGCGCCGCGCCGTAGCGCCAGCGCAACAGCGGCGAGCCAAGCGCACGCGCCATCGCCACACGGCTGGCCCTGCCCGAGGCCAGTCGCCAGATATGTGCGCGCTCGTGAAGGTTCAGTGCTGTCATGCCTGCGCCGATGGAGTCGGTCGACCGTGGGCCGTGCCACCCCTTGCGATAGCCCCCCGCGCACGGCGAAACAAGCAAAGCGACCCGTCAAGCCCACCGCAAACCCAAGGGCCTTGGGATAAACCGCGCGAGAGGCTATCGTGCTTCTGCCAAACAAGCGGACGATGTTCACCCTGGCGCGCCATGAAGGAATGTATTGGAGGGACGAAGCATGATCGGGAAATTCGTAACCGTGACGCTCGCTGCCGTGCTCGCGGCCGGCGCCCCAACCGCCCCCGCACATGCCGCCTGGCCCGAGCGCACAGTCACGCTGGTGACGCCGTTCGCAGCCGGCGGCATCACCGATATCCTGGCGCGGATGACGGCGGAACGCCTCCGCTCGCGCCTCAATCAGGCCTTCATCGTCGAGCCGACACCTGGCGCCGCCGGCGCACTCGCGGCTCAGCGCGTGCTGAAGGCCGACCGCGACGGCCACACCCTGTTCTTCGCCACGCTGTCCCAGATCGCGATCCTGCCGATGACCAACGTCATCAACTTCGATCCGCAGAAGGATTTCATACCCATCTCGATGATCGCGACGAGCCCGTTCGTGCTGACGTCCGGCAGCTCGGTTCCGGCCAAGACGCTGGCGGAGTTCATCGCGCACGTGAAGGCCAATCCCGGCAAGCTGCCGTTCGGCTCCGCCGGCACCGGCAACCTCACGCATCTTTCGGCCGCGTTGTTCCTGAAGACCGCCGGCCTTGAAATGAACCACGTACCCTACCGCGGCATCGCCCCTGCGTTCCAGGATCTCGTCGCCGGTCATATCGCGATGGTGTCGGCCTCGCCGGTGGAAGTAAAACCGTTCGCGGAGAATGCAAGCATCAAACTTCTTGCCGTGACGAGCGACAAACGCTCCTCCGCGCTGCCGAACTTGCCGTCGATTTCCGAAACCCTGAAAACGCCGTCGGTAGTGACGTGGAACGCCGTTCTCGCCCCGGCCGGCACGCCGCAAGCCGTGATCGACATCCTCTCGCGTGAAATCATGGCCGCCGAGAAAGACCCGGCATTCCTGGCCCAACTCGAAAAGATCGGCGTCGATCCCGTCGTCCACACCCCCGCCGAGTTCGCCAAAACCATCGCCGAAGACGCCGCCCGCTGGCGCGCCATCATCACCGACCTCGGCTTGAAGCAGCAGCAATAATGCGGGCGGCGCCAACCGGTTGCGTTCGCTTAGGTCCGCTCCCGGCGGCAGACCGACCGCAAGTTGCGCGGCATGCAGACGGACGAGACCCCAAGGCGACAACGGTCCGTTTTTTCAGGTGCGTCCGCTCTATCTTCAATGACAGCAATGTTCTATAATGAACACGTGTTCACTGCCGCATCCTCACGCGTTGGAGGAATGTCATGTGCAATTCGTTCACAGCCCTTTCGCTCACTACCGCCCTGGCGTTATCACTGGCGCCACCGCTGCTTGCCCAGGGCGACGTCGACCAGCAGCTCGGCACAGTTCGCTTCAAGACCTCGTGCAACGAGGTCGCGCAACGGCGCTTCGACCGGGGCATGCGCTACCAGCACTCCTACTGGTACATTCCTGCCAAGGAGGTGTTCGAAGAGGCGTTGAAAGCCGATCCGACCTGCGCCGTCGCCTATTGGGGGATTGCCCTCACGTTGCTCGACAATCCGCATAACGCGATCCCGCAATCGAACCTCGCGCCTGGTCTTGCAGCTGTGCAGAAGGCCAAGGCCATGGGCGCGAAGACCGAGCGCGAGCGCGAATACATCAATGCATTGCTGCTGATGTACGCTGATTTCGACAAGCTGAGCCACGGCGAGCGTATCCGCATGTTCCGTGACGCGCAGGCGAAGATTGCCGCGAAGTATCCGGAGGACGACGAGGCGCAGATCGCTTATGCGATCACACTCAATACGTCGGCTGATCTCAATGACAAGACCTATGCGCAGCAGCTCAAGGGTGCTGCGATCCTGGAGCCCATCTCTCGGCGCCTGCCTCAGCATCCGGGCGCCACGCACTACCTGATCCACCTTTACGACTATCCGGCTTTGGCGACCAAAGGTCTCGATGCAGCCAACCGCTACGCCAAGATCGCGCCGGCCGCGCCGCATGCCCAACACATGCCGTCACACATCTATACGCGCGTCGGCTACTGGAAGGAATCGATCGAGTCCAACATCGCCTCGGTGAAGGCCGCGAAGGCAGAGAAATCGGTTGGAAATTACCTGCATGCCCAGGACTACATGGTGTACGCCCACCTTCAGCTTGGCCAGGACGCGCAGGCTCGCGCGGTCATGGACGAAATGATGAAGGAGACCGATTTCAAAGCGAGCGTCACGGCCGCGCATTATGCGCTCGCGGCAGCGCCGGCTCGCTATGCGGTTGAGCGCGGCGACTGGAGAGCCGCCGCACAATTGCCGGTTCGACCAAGTCCATTCAGCTATGCGACAGCGATCTCGCATTTTGCCCGGGCGCTTGGCGCCGCGCGCTCTGGCAAGCCCGAGGCTGCCAAAGCCGACATCGCCAAGCTCGCCGAGTTGAGTCAGGCGCTGCGCGACGCCAAGGACGCCTATTGGTCGCAGATTGTCGACATCCAGCGGCAGGTTGCTGTTGCGTGGGTGCTGCACGCGGAAGGCAAGCTCGACGATGCGCTGAGAGCCATGAGCGCGGCGGCAGCTGCCGAGGACAAGACCGACAAGCATGTGATTACACCAGGACCTCTTGCGCCAGCGAGCGAGCTCCACGCTGCCATGCTGATGGAGCGCCGCATGGCGAAGGAGGCGTTGGCCGCCTACGAGGCAACGCTCAAGAAGGAACCCAACCGCTTTCAAGCGATTGCGGGTGCGGCCGCGGCCGCTGCTACAGCCGGCGACGACGCCAGGGCGCGGAGCCACTACCAAGCTCTGCTGGATCTCGTCGGCACCGGCCCTGACGTGGGGGCGCGACCGGAGCTTGCCGCCGCGAAGCTTTACCTCGCCAACAAATAGGGGCGGCCGCTTTGCAACCGCTCGGCACACGACACGCATTTGGCGTGATGCTGGTGTCCCTGGGCGCCTTGGGCGGAGTGCTGGTGGTGCTTGCCGCAATGGCGGTTGGCTCGCAAATGGCGATCGTGCCGTCGATGGGCCAGACGGTGTGGGCCGAAATCAAGTGGCCCTATCCCACCGTGCCGTGGGAGGCGAGTCGCGCGTTCACGTGCACCGGTGCGGCGTGTGGTGGTGCCGCCACGCTGTTGGTGCAGGCCAAGATCGGCTTTTGCAATTGTGCCACCGGTGTCGCCGACGACGAGGAGCTCGAGCGCGTCGGTGAGCTGCTTCTGCTCGGCACGGGGGCGACGCCGATGAAACCCGGTCGGCCGATCGCAGTCGGTACGATGAAAGGGCGAAGCCGGCCCTATGCACTGAATGGCGCAAGAGCAGTTGTTGCACCGTCGGGGCCGCTCTCCGCGTTGTTGATCGCGTACAACGACCGCTGCGACGTGGTCGTCGCTACCGCACTTTCCGGCGCAGCCAGTGCCACCGACTTGGAGCCAGTTGTGCTTGGCTTCCTCGGCAGCGATATCATCATGCGCTGGGTCGAGCTCAAACTCGGATTGTAGAACACCGCAATGTAGATGGAAAAGGCGGGGCAGATCCCCTCGAATGCCGCTCGCTGCGGCTAAGCAGAGTTCGCAAAAGTGTCCTATGCAGTTTTGCGATAGAACTCTGCTGAAGCAATATTCTAAGCAGACCATCCGTTGGCCTTTCAACGAAAGTCTGCTTAGTCCGTAATAGCGAACAAGTGCTACTCGAAAAAGTCAGGATTGCCTTCCACATCGGCCGAAAGAGAACGAACCGCTCACCCCGCCGCCTCCAGATGCGGCACGACTTTGGTCATGAACGCTTCCAGATCGCGCAGCACCTCGTCCTTGGGCTGTTGAGCAAAATGGTAGATCAGCGTGATGTGCTCGGACGGCACCGCGTCGTACATACGCCGCCACTCGTCGCGCACTTCGTCTGCCGTGCCGACCGTGAAGATGCCGGACTCCCTCATATTCTGGATGAAATCCGCGTTCGGATCGGTCGGGAATTGCGGGAAGAACGGGCCATAGAAATTCTTGTAGATGTCGAGATCGTAGCGCCGCAGCATATCGTCCACGTTCGCGCGCGACGACCCGATATGCGGCCAGCGCACGATGTTGAGCCGCTGCCCGAGCTTCGCCGGCCGCCCCGCCGCCTTGGCCGCATCGACGTAGATCTGCGCTTGGGCTTTCACCGTCTCGAACTTGGAGAAGAACGTCGGGATAAACCCCATCCGGCCACAATAAGCCACGGACTCGTCGCTCTTCGACGTCGCAACGAAAATCGGTGGCCGGCGCCGCTTGTAGGTCGCGGGCACCACCGAGATGCGCCGCACACTGCCATCCGGCCCGATCTCGCCCGGCGCTCCGGCTTGGCTCGCGATGACATGCGCGGGATAACCTTGCACGCCCGTCGCCAACGGAAACGGCGCCTGATACGTGTCGCCGTCGAGGGTGACCGCGTCCTCCTCCCAGCACTTCAGCACCATCTCGATGCGTTCTTCGAAGATGTCGCGATTCTTGTGGTCGCCCGCGCTTCCGTCCGAGACGGTCGCGACCGCACCGGAGAACTGGCCGAGAATGTTGGTCCAGCGCGATTGATACCCGCGCGCGAACCCGACGAAGAACTTGCCCTTCGTGATGTGATCGAGGATCGCGGTTTCTTCCGCCACGCGGATCGGATCCTGCACCGCCATCACGTAGCCGAGCGCGCCGACGTGCATTTGCTTGACGTGCCCTGCCCACCACGCATTGAGGATACCGGGGTTCGGCCCAACCTCGTAACCTTCCGAGTGCAGATGATGCTCGATCGTTGAGGCACCCCATACGCCCATCTCGTCGGCGGCTTTGATGACATCGAGCCACTCGTGCAGCACCTTGTGATACAGGTCCGCGTTGCGCCCCAGCGGCCGCGCCCGCTTGCGTCCCTCCTCACCGTCCGCCGGCAGCACGGGATACAATTGCAGGATAACCTTTGGCTTCATTGGGGGCTCCGCAGTTGGTTGGGTCGAGCAACGCGACCCGTTATCTTCCCGGCGAGACTATCAGCGCCGCAGATGATGAAACAGCGCCAGATCGAATGGCGACCACCACGCCGTCCGCACGCCAGCCTCCGCAAGTGCCGCGCGCACCCATTCGTTGCACGTTCGGAACAAGCTGTAGTTGCCGCGCGCAACGTAGAACGCATCCGCGGAATGACGCGCCGCCCCGGCGATCGCAAGCGCCCGGCCATCAGCGCCGCGCGCAACGGTCTTGCGCACATAGTCCGCCAGCCGCACATAACCCTCGCGCGAAACCGTGACGGAAACCACCGATGGGCCCGGCGTCGGGCGGCGGATATGCTCGGCCCTCAACACCGACGGATTGATGCCGAGCATCGCCGTCACCGCGTGGGAGACGCGCAGGTTGGCCCAGCTTCCGACTTGCGTGTAGATCGTACGATCACCCCATCCCACCAGCACGAACCCGGTCTCCGCCCCGACGTTCCAAGTTGGAGTTGCAAGCTCGGGCCGCCAGTCGATACCGCTGCTCACCAGCGGCAATGCGAGGCCGGAGTGAATGCCGTTGGTGACGAGAAATATCTCGATCCCATCCGCGGGTGGCGCGTAGGTGCGATTGACCGGCAGCACGCCGAGCACCACCGCCGCAAGCGGATAGGCAACGATCACAGCAAGCAACGCGAACACGTAGCGTATCAGCCAGCGCAGGTTACGCGACCAGCCCATGCGTCAGCGCCGTTCCTGTGCACGCTTCAAAGCAGCCGCGAACGCCGATTCGCCCTGCGCTTCCGGTTTCTGCTGCGGGATCACCGGCCGCGACGGCTGTGGCGGCGGACGCCCGCCTCCCCCACTCGGTTGTGGACCACGCGCCGCTTGCCCTTGCCCGGCCCCGCCATGCGTGTCGATGGCCCCGGACTTCATCGTCAGCGCGACGCGCTTTCTCGCAACGTCCACTTCCTTCACGCGCACCTTCACGACGTCGCCTGCTTTGACCACCTCGCGCGGGTCCTTCACGAACCGGTCGGCCAGTTCGGAGATATGCACCAACCCATCCTGATGCACGCCGACATCGACGAACGCGCCGAAGTTCGTGACGTTGGTGACGACACCTTCCAGCGCCATGCCGGGCCGCAGATCTGACAAGTTCTCCACGCCCTCCTGGAATGTGGCCGTCTTGAACTCGGGGCGCGGATCGCGGCCGGGTTTTTCCAGCTCCGCCAGGATATCGGTGATCGTCGGCACACCGAACTGGCTGTCGGCGAACTGCTGCGGCTTGATCGCCTTGAGGAACGCGCGGTCGCCGATCATCGACTTCACCGGCCGCTGCGTCGCCTCGGCGATTTTCTCCACCAAGGGATAGGCTTCCGGATGCACCGCGGACCCATCGAGCGGATTGCTGCCGTTCATGATGCGGAGGAAGCCCGCCGCCTGCTCGAACGTCTTGGGCCCAAGCCGCGGCACCTTCTTGAGCGCGGCGCGCGACTTGAACGGCCCGTTCTCGTCGCGGAACGTCACAATATTGGACGCGATCACACCGTTGAGACCGGCAACGCGCGCCAGCAGCGGAGCCGACGCCGTGTTCACATCGACACCGACGGAGTTCACGCAATCCTCCACGACCGCATCGAGCGATTTTGCCAACGCGGACTGGTCGACATCGTGCTGATACTGCCCGACGCCGATCGACTTCGGATCGATCTTCACCAGCTCCGCCAGCGGATCCTGCAGCCGCCGCGCAATCGAAACAGCACCGCGTATCGACACATCGAGATCGGGAAATTCCTTCGCCGCCAGCTCGGACGCCGAGTAAACCGACGCGCCCGCCTCCGACACCATCACCTTGGTGATATCGAGTTGCGGCATCTTCTTCATCAGTTCGCCGACCAGCTTGTCGGTTTCGCGCGAGGCCGTGCCGTTACCGATCGCGATGATCTCGACCTTGTGCTTGAGCGACAGCGCCGCCAGCGTGGCGAGCGAACCATTCCAGTCGCGCCTGGGCTCGTGCGGATAGATCGTCGACGTATCGATCACCTTGCCCGTGGCATCCACCACCGCGATCTTGCATCCCGTGCGAATGCCGGGATCGAGACCCAGCGTGACACGCGGGCCAGCAGGCGCGGCCAACAGCAAATCCTTCATGTTCTTGGCGAACACCGAGATCGCTTCGCCGTCGGCGTGATCCTTGGCGCGCGTGGTGCAGTCGCCCGACAGCGAGATGTGCAGCCGCGCTTTCCACGCGAGCCGCACCGCTTCCCCGATCCACTTGTCCGCCGCCCGGCCACGCAACTCGATCCCGAACGAGCGCATGATCCGCCCCTCCGCCGGATGCGGCTTGCCGTCTTCGCGTACCAGATCGATGTCGAGATCGAGAATGTTCTCGTTGCGGCCACGCATCAGCGCCAGCGCGCGGTGCGACGGCAGTTCTTTGATGCGCTGCGAGAACTCGAAATAATCGGAGAACTTCGCGCCTTCCGTCTCTTTGCCCTTCGCAACCTTCGACACGATGATGCCGTCGTTCCAAAGAAACTCGCGCAAGTCGCCGACCAGTGCCGGCGCCTCCGCGATCCGCTCGATCACGATCGAGCGTGCCCCTTCGAGCGCGGCCTTCACATCCTCGACGCCCTTGCCGGCATCGATGAACTTGGCGGCTTCGGCTTCCGGATCGAGCGTCGGTGTTTTCAACAGCGCATCGGCCAGCGGCTCGAGCCCGGCCTCACGTGCAATCTGCGCTTTCGTGCGGCGCTTGGGCTTATAGGGTGCGTAAAGATCTTCCAGCGTCGTGCGCGTCTCCGCACCGTTGATCTGGCCAGCGAGCTCCGGCGTCAACTTGCCCTGCTCGTTGATCGTCTTGAGCACCATCGCGCGCCGCTCTTCCAGATCGCGCAGCGCCGATAGCCGCGTCTCCAGATTGCGCAGTTGCGTGTCGTCAAGACCACCCGTGCGCTCCTTGCGATAGCGCGCTATGAACGGCACCGTCGCCCCCTCGTCGAGGAGCTGCACCGCGCTCTCCACCTGGGACACCTGCGCGCCGATTTCGGCCGCGA
>CAMDPA010000026.1 GCA_945903565.1 Devosia equisanguinis
TCCGGCGCTACGCGCCACCTCCCCCGCAAGGGGGGAGGAAAGACGTTTCCGCGCGCGCGAGTAGGAGAGAACAGTCGCCCTTATCCCTCAATCCGGCAGCTTCGGCAACGTCGCCAGCAGTTGCCCGAATCCCGTGCGCGGCTCGTTGATGTACAGCCGCTTCTGCGTCTCCCACACGCGCGCGGGCACCGGATGAACGACGGGTACGCCCAGATCGCGCTCCAGCATCTCGATGATCGGCAGCGTGCGCCAGCCCGTCCCCATCATGTAGATCGCATCCGCGCCCTTGTTGGCGAGGAAGTTCCGCTTGATGTGCACGTAGACCTGTTCGGCGGAAAGCTCCTGCACCTTGTTGAAGGGCACGTCGATGCCCTCCATGCAGCGCACTTTAAAGCCCGCGTCCTCGAAATATTTCGCGAACGTCTTGTTCAGCTCGGCGGGAAAGTACGTCGCGCCCACGATCGACTTCACCTTAAGCGCCCGCAGCGCGCGCAAATGGTTCTGCCCCGACGTGAACATCGGCACCTTGTAGGTTTTCTCCCAGCGGTCGGTGATCTTCCGCTCGCCTGCGAACCCATGCACGATGAAAGGCGGTGCGCCCGACGGATGGATCACGTCGCAGCCTTCCTCCGCCAGCAGCTTGATGTGCGGCTCGTACAGCTCCACCTGCTTGTCGAATTCCTCGCGTGTGCCGCGCTTGATGTTGACGAACAACGGAATCACGCCAAGCCCCTCCGGCGCCAGCCGGCAGAATTCCTCCGTCGATCCCGGCCGCAGCGTCGGGTGCACCATGCCGATAATTCCGCGCCAGCTCGTGAATGCCATGTGTTTCCTCCTCGGTTTTTTTCTCCCTCTCCTCGTGAAATATCGGGAGAGCGGACTCTAATAAAGCTGCGCCTTGTAGCGCTCCAGCATAACCGCTTCAGGCTCCAGGGCGACCGCGCTTCCGATCTGGTCGTTCAGCATCTCGCCCATCGACGGCAGCACGCCGCGTGCGACCTTCAGCCTTTCGTCCCACAACGACGACCGCATCAGCGCCTTCGCGCAATGCAGATAAGCTTGCTTGACGTTGACGACGATGACGAGCCGCGGCGGCTTCCCATTGACCACGAACCGCCCCATGAGATCGGCATCGTCGCGCAGCTCCGCCTCGCCGTTCACGCGCAGGACTTCGTTGACGCCCGGCAGCAGGAACATCAACCCGACATTCGGCCGTGTGACGATGTTGGTCAGCGTATCCAGCCGGTTGTTGCCGGGCCGGTCCGGAATGGCGAGCGCCACATCATCGATGACCTGCACGAATCCCGGCTTTTCTCCGCGCGGGGAAACGTCGCCGCGCCCATCCGCCCCGGTCGACGAGATCGCCAGGAACGGTGACAGCTCGATGAACCTGACGTGATGCCGGTGCAGCCGGTCGGTTTCCTTCAGCACCGCCCGCTCGTGCGGCTGCCCATAGCGCGTGCGAAGTTGCTCGACGGTCGTGATACGGGCCATGGGGTCACCATCGGGTTGAGGGATGATTGGCAGGTAAGAACCAACACTATCAGCCGATTTCGCCCGCGCGAAGCGGTGAAGTTTGTGTCGGCAGACGTGCGATGCCATATACCCGGCCAGCATCCAATCCTCCATGCGGAGCGCCGCCCATGCAACCCAAGTTGCCCGCCGATATCGAAACGCCCGCCTACGTGGTCGATGCCGCGGCGGTCGAACGTAACATGGCGACGGCGGCCCGCATCAAACGCGAGTCCGGCGCCAAGGTGCTGCTGGCCACCAAGTCGTTCGCGCTGCCGGCCGTGTTCCCGATGATGCGGCAGACGCTCGACGGCACCACTGCGAGCGGCGAATACGAAGCCCGCCTTGGGCGCGAAACCTTCGGCAAGGAGGTCCACGTCTACGCGCCGGCATTCTCGGATACGGAGGTGCGCCACCTCCTGAAGCTCGCCGACCACATCTATTTCAACTCGGCCTCGCAACTCGCCCGCTTTCTGCCTCTTGTGAAGGCCGCGGGCGGCAAACACGTCGGCATCCGCGTCAACCCCGGCTATTCCAACGCCACGCTCGGCGGCCCGCTCTATGATCCGTGCGCTCCTTGCTCGCGCTTTGGTGCAACCCGCGACACCCTCGAAGCGATGCCCTGGGCCGACATTTCGATCCTGCACACGCACGCCCTATGCGAGAGCCTGCACGACGGCTCCGTCGGCCTGATCGAGCACGTCGGCCGCGAGCTCGGCCAATACGTGCGTAAGGTGAAAACCGTCAACTTCGGCGGCGGCCATTTCGTCAACCAGCCCGGCTACGACGTGGCCAAGCTGATCGCCGCAATCAAGGCCTTCCGCGCGGAGTTCGGCGTCGATGTGATCCTGGAGCCGGGCGCCGGCCTCGTGGTGGATGCGGGCTGGCTTGTGTCGACCGTACTCGACATCCACCGCAACGAGAAGGATATCGCGATCCTCGATACGTCGGCATCCACCCACATGCCCGATGTTCTGGAGGTGCCCTACAAGCCGCCTGTCGTCGGTGCGGGCGAGCCCGGCGAGAAACCGCACGGCTACATCCTCGGCGGCAAGACCTGCATGACCGGCGACGTGATCGGCGAATATTCGTTCGATGCGCCCCTGAAAGTCGGCGACCGCATCGTGTTCGCCGACATGGCGCAATACTCGTTCGTCAAGAACACCACCTTCAACGGCACGCCCTTGCCGGATATCGGCCTGCTCGAAAAGGACGGCACCTACCGCGTCATCCGCAAATTCGGCTACGAGGATTTCGCACGAAGAGTTGGGGCGTAATCGCAACGCCGTAGGTTGGGTTGAGCGTAGCGAAACCCAACAATTCCAGGCGCCTCGTGGATTGTTGGGTTTCGGCCAGCGGCCTCAACCCAACCTACACAGCTCATCCTACGTCGCCATCGCCCCCGTGTTCCGCACTTCCAAGTTCAACGCCGCCGCCAGCAGCGACTTCGTATAATCCGTCTCCGGCGCGGTGAAGATGCGCTCCGCCGAGCCCTCCTCCACCACTTTGCCGTTGCGCAGCACCAGCACGTGGTTCGACAGCGCCCGCACCACTTTCAAATCGTGGCTGATGAACATGTACGCGAGCTGATGCTTCTTCTGCAGGTCGCGCAATAGATCGACGATCTGCGCCTGTACGCTCATGTCGAGCGCGCTGGTCGGCTCGTCCAGCATCACGAACTTGGGTTCCAGCACCATCGCGCGCGCAATCGCGATGCGCTGCCGCTGCCCGCCGGAAAACTCGTGCGGATAACGGTCCTGCGCGCCAGGATCGAGCCCCACCTCCGCCAACGCCTGGCCGACGCGCGCGCGCCGCTCCGCCGCATCGAGCTCCGGCGCCAGAATCGTCAGCCCTTCCTCGATGATCTGGCTGACCGACAGCCGCGGCGACAGCGAGCCGTAGGGGTCCTGGAACACGATCTGCATCTCGCGCCGCAGCGGTCGCATCTCCTTGACCTTGAGCCCGTCGATTCGCCGGCCCATGTACACGATCGGCCCTTGCGACGAGATCAGCCGCAGCACCGCGAGCCCCAGCGTCGTCTTGCCCGAACCGGACTCACCGACCACGCCGAGAGTCTGACCCGCCCGCAGCGTCAGCGAGATGCCGTCGACCGCCTTGACATGATCGACCGTGCGACGAAGCAGCCCGCGCTTGATCGGGAACCAGATCTTGAGGTCTTCCGTCTCCAGCACCACCGGCGCGGTCAGGTCCTCAGCCGGCGGTTTGCCCTTCGGCTCGGCATTGACCAGATGGCGCGTGTAGGGGTGCGCCGGCTGCGTGAAGACCTGCTCGGCGGGCCCTGTTTCGACGACTTCGCCGGACTTCATCACGTACACGCGCTCGGCCATCTTGCGCACGATACCGAGGTCGTGCGTGATCAGCAGCATCGCCATGCCGAGCTCGCGCTGCAGGTCATTGAGCAACGCGAGGATTTGCGCCTGGATCGTGACGTCGAGCGCGGTCGTCGGCTCGTCCGCGATCAGCAGGTCCGGCTCGTTGGCGAGCGCGAGCGCGATCATCACGCGCTGCCGCTGCCCGCCCGAAAGTTGATGCGGATAGGCGGTCATCCGCTTCTCCGGATCGCGAATGCCGACTTTGCGCAGCAGCTCGAGTGTTCGCGCCTGTGCCGTCGCTGCATCGAGCCCGCGATGCACGCGCAGGATCTCGCCGACCTGCTTGTCGATCGTATGGAGCGGGTTCAGCGAGGTCATCGGCTCCTGGAAGATGATCGAGATCCGCCGCCCGCGGATTTCGCGCATCTCGTCCTCGGTGGCGTTCAGCAGGTTCTTGCCCGCGAAGTAAATCTCGCCGGTGGGATGCGACGCCGCCGGATAGTTCAGCAGCCGCAGGATCGACAGCGCCGACACGGTCTTACCGGAGCCCGACTCGCCGACCAGCGCCACGGTCTCCCCGCGCCCGATGTTGAACGAGACCCCCTTCACGGCATGCGACACCGCACTTCCCGCACGGAAGTCGACCGACAGATTGCGGACCTGGACGAGGGTTTCGGGGGTCATGTGGAATCCTGCACGGAGGCCAGGAGTGTGGGAACGTCGCTCGTCTTCAACAGCGCGAGGCCGGCGGGAACCCTGATGCCTGCGTCTTCACTGATAAAGTGCGAGCACTTTTTCATCACAGCCGTTGCAACGTGAATACCGTCGGCCAGCTTGCCGCCGATCTCCGCCCGCAGAATGGCACTCTGCTCGAGCACCTCCCGGCTGATCGGCACGACCTCGAGAGCCGAAACACCAACCAACAGATGCCGATAGGCGGATATGTAGCGCTCATTGCGGCTGGCAAACGGCTTTACCATTACCTCTGCGAAGGTCAGATCACTCGTGACGCCGAGCAGCTTGCCAGCATCCAGTGCATCCATCAGTTGACCCAACTGTGCTCGAAACAGCTCGCTGCCTTCAATCACATAGAGCAATATGTTGGCGTCTATATAGACGCGTGGTGCTGGCCCGCCGCTCATCGATCCGACTCATCGCGCAGGTTGCGGATGTGGCCGACGACCTCATCCGTGCTCGAGTAGAGCCCAGGAGCGCAGCCAAGGAATGATCGCAGGCTGCGGCGTGGAACCGTTGGTGCCGCCGCATCGAATTCGACAGTGACTCGCACTTCTGCCGGGCTGCCCGCCATGCGGCGCCGCACGATCTCGGGAAGCTGTTCGGCGGGCACGTCGTCAACGACGATTTTCTTCAACTCACCCATGCGATCACCTCACTTGCCTGTCTCATTTGCCCGCCGCCCTACTTGCCCCCCTCACTTGAACGTCTTCCGCGGGTCGAATGCATCGCGCACCGCTTCGCCGATGAAGATCAGCAGCGACAGGATCAGCGCGATCGACGCGAACGCTGTCAGCCCCAGCCACGGCGCCTGCAGGTTGGCCTTGCCCTGCGCCAGCAACTCGCCCAGCGACGGCGACCCAGGCGGCAGTCCCAACCCCAGGAAGTCGAGCGTCGTCAGCGCCGCGATCGAGCCCGACAGCTTGAACGGCAGGAACGTCAGCGTCGCCACCATCGCGTTCGGCAGCAGGTGCTTGAACATGATCTTCCAGTCGGGCAGCCCTAGCGCGCGCGCCGCAGTGATGTACTCGAAGTTGCGCCCGCGAAGGAACTCTGCACGCACCACGCCGACGAGGCTCACCCACTGGAATAACAGCAGCACGAACAGCAGCGTCCAGAAGCCCGGCACCAGCACCGACGACACGATGATCAGCACATACAGCGACGGCACCGACGACCAGATCTCCAGCACGCGCTGGAAGATCAGATCGACCTTGCCGCCGAAGTAGCCCTGCACCGCACCCGCGACCACGCCGATGCTGGCCGAGAAGATCGTCAGCACGATGCCGAACAAGAGTGACAGCCGCAGCCCGTAGATCACGCGCGCGACCACGTCGCGCCCCTGGTCGTCGGTGCCGAGCCAGTTGCGATTGCCGAGCGCCTGATAGCGCGCGAGCTGGTCGGGGGGCGTCTCGCAATAGGCCGCGCGGGTGCCCCAGGCCGGTGGCGCGGGGAAGCCGAGGCAGCGCCCTTCCGAGCCCTGCAGCCGGGGATAGTCTTTGTTGATCGATCCATAGGAGTATCGGATCGGCGGCCACAGCATCCAGCCGTTGGCCTCGATCTCCTCCTTGATCACGGGGTCCTTGTAGTCGGTCACCGCTAGGAAACCGCCGAACTTCGACTCCGGATAGTCGAATACGACCGGCATGATCAGCTCGCCCTTGTAGCGGGCGAGGATCGGCTTATCGTTGGCGATGAACTCCGCGAACAGGCTCATCGCCAGCACGCCGAGCAATATTCGAAGGCTCCACAACCCACGCCGGTTGGCCTGGAAATTGACGGCGCGTCGCTTATTCAGAGGTGAACGCAGCGCGGCGGCCCACGCCTGAATTGGCCGCCGCACGAGGCGGTCGAACAGTCCGTTGGCGCGTGGCCCACTCACTCTTGCGGCTGGGCTTGCGGTGATCGCGGGTGCGTGGCGAAGATCGTCCATCAGCTCACACCTCCCTGCTCTCGAAGTCGATGCGTGGATCGACCATCGTATAGACGAGATCAGTAACAAGATGCACGACGAGGCTGACGAGCGAGAAGATATAGAGCGTTGCGAACACCACGGGATAATCGCGATTGATGATCGATTCGAAGCCGAGCAGGCCGAGCCCATCGAGCGAGAAAATCGTCTCGATCAGCAGCGATCCCGTCAGGAATGCACCGATGAACGCACCCGGAAAGCCGGCGATCACCAGCAGCATCGCGTTGCGGAATACGTGCCCGTAAAGGATCGTCGATTCGCTCAAACCCTTCGAGCGTCCGGTTAGCACGTACTGCTTGCGGATCTCGTCGAGAAACGCGTTCTTGGTCAGGAACGTCATCGTCGTGAACGAGGCCAGCGCCATCGCCGTCAGCGGCAGCACGAGATGCCAGGCATAGTCGACCGCCTTGCCCCACAGCGACATCTGGCTCCACCCCTCCGACGTCAGCCCGCGCGAGGGGAAAATCTGCAGGAACGAGCCTCCCGCGAACATCACGAGCAGGAATACCGCGACCAGAAATCCAGGAATGGCATAGCCGATCACCAGAATGCCGCTGGTCCAGGTGTCGAACTTCTCGCCGTCGTGCACCGCCTTGCGGATGCCGAGCGGGATCGAGATGAGATACGTGAACAGCGTCATCCAGATGCCGAGCGAGATCGAGACCGGCAGCTTTTCCTTGATCAGTTCGATCACGCTGACATCGCGGAAGTAGCTCTTCCCGAAGTCGAACATCAGGTAGTTCTTCATCATCAGGAAGAACCGCTCGTGCGCCGGCTTGTCGAAGCCGAACTGCTTCTCGAGCTGCTTGATGAACTCCGGATCGAGCCCCTGCGCACCGCGGTATCCCGAGCCCGAACCTTCCTGGCCGCCCTGCACCGTGCGCGCCTGCGCGCCCGCGATGTCGGATTGCCCGCCGCCGATCCGCGACGTCGCCGATACGTCCGTACCGGTCAACTGCGCGATCACCCGCTCGACCGGCCCGCCTGGCGCGAATTGGATGATGATGAAACTGATCAGCATAATGCCCAGCAGCGTCGGGATCATGAGCAGCAGTCGCTTGACGAGGTAGGCGGCCATGTATCGACCCTGTTGGTTCTCCCTCTCCTTGCGGAAATGAGGGAATTCACTTCAGTTTCGCAGCTTTCGCTGAATCGTACCACCAGGTATCGAGCACGCCGCGGTCGTACTTCGGCTTTGTTTCCGGTCTGTCGAGCTTGTTCCAATAGGCGATGTTATGCGCTGCCTTATACCAGTGCGGAATCCAGTAGTGTCCCGCCCGCAGCACGCGGTCGAGCGCGCGAGTGGCGGCCAGCAGATCCTCGCGCGAGCGCGCCTCCAAAACCTTGGCCGTCAGCGCGTCCACTACCGGGTCGGCGATGCCGGCCAGATTGAAGCTGCCGTCGGTTACCGCCGATTGGCTGGAGAAATAGTTGAGCAGCTCCGGCCCCGGCGTCAGCCGCATCACGTAGCGCTGCGTCACGACATCGAAGTCGAACGACTTGACCCGCCGTTCGTATTGCGCGGCATCGACCCGGCGCACCGTGGCGCGAATGCCGAGCAACCGCAGCGTCTGGGTATAGGGAGTGACGATCCGCTCCATCGTCGGCTCGTTGGTCAGGAACTCGATCTCGAGCATCTCGCCGCGCGCATTCCGCAAGACTTGCTCGGTATCGCGGTTGCCGACGCCCAGCGTCCGCATCAGGCTGCACGCGGTGCCGCAGTCCTGTTTGTCTACGGTCTCGGTTTTGATCGCCCACCCGGCGGCCGCCAACAGCTTCACCGCCTCGCGCAGCTTCTGCCGGTCCGCGCCCGAGCCATCCGTAACCGGCGGCGAGTACGGATCGCCCGTCATCACGTCCGTCGGCAGCCGGTGGCGGAACGGCTCCAGCAACGCAAGCTCGGCGGCCGAAGGTGGCCCGCTCGCCTTCATCGGCGAATTCTCGAAGTAGCTCGCCGTGCGCTGATAGAGCCCGTAGAACAGGTTCTTGTTCATCCACTCGTAGTCGAACGCCAGATCGAGCGCGCGCCGCACGCGTGGGTCCTTGAACTTGTCCCGCCGCGTATTGATGAAGAACCCTTGCGCGCCCGATGGGCTCTCGTCGGGCAGCGTGAGCCGCTGCACCCGGCCATCGCGCACCGCCGCGAAGTCATAGGCATTGGCCCAGTCGCGCGCGGTAAATTCCTCGCGGAAATCGTAATCGCCGGCCTTGAAGCTTTCCAGCGCCGCCGTGCGATCGCGGAAATATTCAAACCGGATCTCGTCGAAGTTGAACCGGCCTTGCGTCACGTTGAGCTTGGCGCCCCAGTAGTCCGCCCGCCGCTTGTAGGTGACGGACGAGCCCTGCTTGAAGTCGCCGACCGCATAGGGGCCCGAGCCCACCGGCGCCTGCAGCGTGGTCTCCTCGAAGTTGACCTTCGCATAGTAGGCTTTCGACAGCACCGGCAGTCCCGCCACGATCAGCGGCAGATCGCGGATCTGCTCGCCCTTGAACTCGTAGCGCACGCGATGCGGTCCGAGCTTCACCGCCGTCACCACATCGCGAAGCTGCGAGCGGAACACCGGGTGCCCCTTCTCCTTCAGAGTCAAGAAGCTGTAGATCACATCGTCTGCGGTCAGCGGTGAGCCATTTGCAAAGTGCGCTTCGGGCCGAAGCTCGAACACCACCGACATCCGGTCTTTGGCGATGTCGGCGCTTTGGGCAATCAGGCCGTACATCGCGTCCGGCTCGTCCACCGCCCGCACCATCAGGCTTTCGAACACCAGCTCGCCGAGCCCCTGGGCCGGATCACCCTTGAGGATGAACGGATTGAAGCTGTCGAACGTCAGCCGCCCGCCGCTGCCGACGTGATTGAACCGCCCACCCTTCGGCGCGTTCGGATTGACGTAGTCGAAATGCTTGAAGTCGCGCGGATACTTGAGTTCACCGAACGCGGAAATGCCATGGCGTGGCTCCGCCATGGCAGGCAGGGCCAGACCTGCCAGCGCAATCGGAACGAGTGCGATCGGGAAAAGTGCAGCAAAGCGCCATTTCATAATTGCGAAGCTCCCTCCCCCGAACCAATCGCCGGTTTTCCCTAACCAATACTTACTGCGCCCGCTTCACCGCAAGATCCTTGGCGCGCGCTTCGTCGAACCACCACACGCGATCGAACGCCGGCGTTAGCGACGGCAGCTTGTCCGGCCGGCCGAACTTGTCCCAATAGGCGATGCGGTTGAACGGATAGTGCCACTGCGCGACAAGGTAGTGATTGGACAGCAGCACGCGGTCGAGCGCGCGCGTAGCGGCGACGAGCTCGGCCCGGTCCTTGGCGAAGATCAGCTTGTCGATCAGCTTGTCGATCGCTTTGTTCTTGATGCCGATGACATTGCGGTTGCCTTCCTGATCGGCCGCCTCGCTCGACCAGTATTGCCGCTGCTCGTTACCCGGCGAGATCGACTGCCCCCAGGTCGTGACGATCATGTCGAAGTCGAAAGTGCGGAACCGCCGCTGATAGGACGCCGAGTCGATCGTGCGTACGCTGGCGTCGATGCCGAGCTTCTTGAGGTCGTCGATATAACGCAGTACATGCCGTTCGAACGTCGGCGAGTTCAACAGGAACTCGACCTTCAGCGTCTGCCCCGCCGCGTTGCGAACTTGCGAGCCCTTGAGCACCCAGCCCGCCTCCTGTAGCAGCTTCGACGCCGCCGCGAGATTGCGCCTGTGCTGGCTGTCGCTGCCGCCCACCGGCTGCTTGAACTCAGCAGTGAAGACGCTGGCCGGAATTCCTTCCGGCGCATCTTTCTGCACCTCCTTCAGGATCTCCAGCTCGCGCCCTTGCGGCAATCCCGTCGATTTCAGTTCGGAGTTGTCGAAGAAGCTCGTCGTGCGCGTGTACATCGAATAAAGCAGTTGCTCGTTCATCGCCTCGAAATTGAAGGCGAGGTTGAACGCCTGGCGCACGCGGGTGTCTTGGAACTGTGGCCGGCGCGAGTTGAACGCGAACGCCTGCATCGGCGCGACGCGCGTCGAAGGCAGCCGGTCGAGTTTGACGAAGCCGCGCTTCACCGCCGAAAAATCATAGTCGGTCGCCCACGCCTTCGCGGAGTTCTCCGGCCAGAAATCGATCTGACCCGCCTTGAACGCCTCGAATGCGGCGGTACGCTCGCGGAAGTAATCGATGCGAAACTGATCGAAGTTCCACATCCCCTTGGCGACCGGCAGATCCTTCGCCCACCAATCGGCCACCCGCTCGTATGTGATCGACCGGCCGCGATCGACCTCCTTGATGCGGTAGGGGCCCGATCCCAACGGGATATCGAGCGTCGTTTTTGACAGATCGCGGCCTTCCCAGAAATGCTTCGGGATGACTGTGAGCTCGCTCAGGATCAGCGGCAGCTCGCGATTGCCCTTCGCATCGGAGTGGAACGTAACCTCGTTCGGCCCCGTCTTTTCGCTGCGCACGATGTTCTTGAAATAGTGCGCCGAGCGCGGATTGGCCTTCTTCTGTGCCTCGAGCGAGTAGATCACGTCCTCGACCGTAATCGGCTTGCCGTCATGGAAGCGTGCGTTGGGTCGCAACCCGAACGTCACCGACGAGATGTCGTCGGGAAACGAAACCCACTCCGCGATCAGGCCGTAAACCACGGTCTGCTCGTCTGCGCTCGCCGACATGAGCTGATCGTAAATGCTATCGAGCTCGGTCACCGTTTCCCCGGCGATCGTGAAGCTGTTGAGGTTGTCGAACGAGCCTTCCGCCCACATCCTCACGAGGCCGCCCTTCGGCGCGTCGGGCCGCACCCAATCGAAGTTCTTGAAGCCGGGTTTGTAGGCCGGCTCACCGATCAGGGAAAGCGCATGCCGCTTGACGCCGCCCCCGGGCGCGCCTTGCGCCAGCGCATCGCCTGCAAGCACGGCAAACCCAAGCGCGGCGGCCAGAATTGCGCAATATCGAAGTCTCGAAGGAGCTGCGGTCGTGCTGACGGGCATCGGCTCGGCCTTTTATCGTGGATGACAAGCAGGTGGCTCAGGATATCGAGAGGTTCATATACGACGAGACCCCGCCAAGATATTGGCAGGGCCTCGGATATTCTCAAGCTGATCAGAACAAGGCAACGCGGGTTTGCGATAAAACTCTGCTCAAGCAAGGGTCTTGTTAGTTCGGCAGCGGCACCGGGCTATCGGCCAGGGTCCGCAGGTAGGCCAGCAGATCGGCGAGGTCGCCGTTGTTCTTGATGCCGGCGAAGCCCATCCGGTTCCCCGGTATCGCCGCGATCGGATTGTTCAAGTAGGTCGCCAGGGCCTCGAACGTCCAGTTGCCCTCCTTGGCCTTTAGCACCGGCGAGTAGCCGCTGAAGCCCGCATTGCCGCCGATCTTCTGACCAACGACGTTCCACAGGTTCGGTCCCTGCAGGGCCTTGCCGCCCTTGTCGACCGAGTGGCAGCTCCGGCACTGCGCGAACACGGACTGCCCGCTCTCCGCGCTGCCGCCCTTCAAGAGCGGCGCAACATCGGCGAATTTGAAGGTTGGCGCAGCGGCAACCGCCCCACCAGCAGGCGCGACCGTCACCGGCAGCTCGTAGCCGGGCTTGGCCTTCTTGTCGCCGTGCCCGCCCCGAACGATCTCGGCCAGCGTGCCCGCACCGAAAGCAATCAGCAGTGCAGCCAGCACTGCGCCCGCTATCTTATTGATATACCAGCTATCCATGCCCCCGGAACCCTCCAGAAAATAGCCGAACGCCTCAGCCCGATCCGTAACCAAGCCCCCAAAGGAAGCGGACGGGCAGGCGCAATCGCGAGCCCAACCCCTTGCCACTCAATGCCTGCCCGTTCTAGTGGCTGTCTCCGAGACCAATTGTCACTTCGCCGCCCCTGTGGACCCGCCTCATGAGCCGCACGATCATCCTGATACCGGCCCGTCTCAAGGCCACGCGGCTGCCTGACAAGCCGCTTGCCGACATCCACGGCCAGCCGATGATCGTGCACGTTTGGCGCCGCGCGATCGAGGCCGACGCCGGCCGCGTCGTCGTGGCGACCGACACCGTCGAGATCGCCAATGCCATCACCAAGGCCGGCGGCGAGGCCGTGATGACCCGCGAGGATCACCCCTCCGGTTCTGACCGCATTTACGAAGCCCTCTGCAAGGTCGACCCCAAGCGCCGGGCCGATCTCGTCGTCAACCTGCAGGGCGACTTGCCGACGCTCGAGCCACGCCTCGTGCGCGACTGCCTTGCCCCTCTCGCCAACCGCGACGTCGACATCACCACCCTCGCCGCCGAAATCAAGGTCGAGCACGAGCGCACCGCGCCGAGCGTGGTCAAGGTCGTCGGCACCCCGGTCGATGGCTCGCCCGGCACATTGCGCGCGCTCTATTTTACCCGCGCCACGGCCCCTTACGGCGATGGCCCGCTGTATCACCACATCGGCATCTACGCCTACCGCCGCGCCGCGCTGGAGCGCTTCGTGCGCCTGCCCCCTTCCCCCCTCGAGTTGCGCGAGAAGCTCGAGCAGTTGCGGGCGCTGGAGGCGGGCATGCGCATCGACGTCGCCCTCGTTGACACGGTCCCGCTCGGCGTCGATACCCCGGAGGATCTGGAGCGGGCGCGACAACTCCTCGCCCCTTCGAAACGTGGGCCTTCGAAAAAGGGCCGATCCTCGAGCAGCGGCACAAGGCCCTCGGCCCCAGCCGTCAAGCGCAAGCCATCGCGAAAGTAATCCCGGTGAATAAAACCAAGCCGTCGCCGCAGCCATCCGCCAAGACCAGCATGTCGGCCGCCGGCCGGATCTCCTATCAAGGAGAGCCGGGCGCCAACTCGCACATGGCCGCCAAGGAGGTGCGACCCGATCTGGAACCGATGCCCTGCGCCACGTTCGAGGACGCGCTCGCCGCGGTGAAATCGGGCGAGGCGCGCTATGGCATGATCCCGATCGAGAACTCCGTCGCCGGCCGCGTGGCCGACATCCACCATCTCCTGCCCGGCGCGGGCCTCTACATCGTCGGCGAGCATTTCCTGCGCGTGCGCTTCCACCTGATGGCGCCGAAGGGCGCGACGCTCGATGGCATCACCGATGTGTACAGCCACGTCCACGCGCTCGGCCAGTGCCGCAAGATCATCCGCAAGCACGGCCTCAAGGCGCACGTTTCCGGCGACACCGCCGGCGCCGCCCGCGAAGTTTCCGAGTCGAACAACAAGGCGCGCGCTGCCCTCGCCCCGCCGCTCGCCGCCGAGATCTACGGCCTCGACATTCTTGCCCGCGACGTCGAGGACGAGGCGCACAACACCACCCGCTTCGTGATCCTGGCCGCCGAGCCTGAGGACGCCGATCCCGGTGAAGGCGACTTCATCACGACCTTCATCTTCCGCGTCCGCAACGTGCCCGCTGCGCTTTACAAGTCGCTGGGCGGGTTCGCCACCAACGGCGTCAACATGACCAAGCTGGAGTCCTACCAGCCCGAGGGCGTATTCGCCGCGACGATGTTCTTCGCCGACATCGAAGGCCATCCCTCCGACCGCAAGGTGCAACTCGCGCTCGAGGAACTCGGCTTCTTCTCCACCGAGATCCGCGTGCTCGGCACCTACAAAGCCAGCCCCGCCCGCCGCGAAATGGCCAAGCGGAATGGCTCGTGAAACCTGATCCCTGAAACCTGGAACCTGACCCATATGCCTCGCCTGCCCGCCGTTGATCCCACGTCGATGTCCCCCGAGCACCGCGCCGTCTACGACGAGATTCTGCGCGTCCGTGGCCAGGTGCGCGGCCCGTTCGCGATCTGGCTGACGAGCCCCGAGCTGTGCCACCACGCCCTCACGCTGCAGGACTGGTTCCCCCAGCACGCCACGCTCGATCGCCGGCTGCTCGAGCTGATGATCCTGGTGCTCGCGCGGCAGGCGACGGCCCAGTTCGCCTGGTTCGTGCATGAGCCGCACGCGCTGCGACTGGGCGTATCCCAAGCCGTGATCGACGCCATCCGCGAGCGCCGCACGCCCGACTTCGAGAAGGACGACGAGCGCCTCGTCTACGATCTCACCCGCGAACTCGACACCTACCGAACCCTGTCGCCGCAAAGCTACGAGCGCGGCGTCGCCATGCTCGGCGCCCAGACGATGGTCGAACTGGTCTCCGCCGTCGGCTTCTACGTGATGGTCGCGATGACGCTGAACACCTTCGAAGCCCCGGTGCCGGGAGGCAAGTTGCCGTTGGCTTGACGCGGAATCGGCTATTGCGTCTGGACTTTTCCACTGTGCCCCGTAGGTTATCGGCACGGGCGGCATCGATGCACGGCGCGCCCGAACACACTCGGCCCGCACACTGGAGAGTCCTGCCATGCTTCGTTTCGCCCTTGGTCTCGCCGCCGTCATAGCCCTGCCGGTTGCCGCCTTCGCCCAAGCCAATCCCATCCTCGGCACCTGGACGCGCGACACCGGCGCGTCGAAAATCAACTTTGCGCCATGCGGCGGCGCGATTTGCGGCACGATTTCATGGCTGAAGGACACGAGCGGCAAGGCCAAGGTGGGCCAACGGGTTTTCACCGGCCTCAAGGAAACCGCTCCCGGCAAGTATTCCGGCACGGCCATCGATCCTGAAGACGGCAAGGAGTACTCCGGCTCGATCACCGTCGATGGCAACTCGATGTCCGGCGGCGGCTGCGCCCTGGGCGGACTTATCTGCAAGAACGTCACCTACCGGCGTGGCGGCTGATACCGTCGAACCCAAGGTTTGACCTGTGAAACGAGACAAAGCTTCCGGCGCCGCGCAGCGGAGTCGGATGGTGCAATCCAAGGAATGGGGCGACGTGGCCTCGTACAGTAAAGAACATAGGATGCGGCCACGCCGCCCCACTACATACGACGAGGGTGGGCCCCCTTTTCGGATCCTTGCTCCACCATCCCCTGGCGCATCCGTCGGAGCCAGGGTTGAACGACGTATCTCTCGTCGCCGGCAGATCGCTGCGGGGGTAGCTGATGGCCCCCGGGTATCCGGCATGCTCTCCCCGCTCCCATCCTCCCAGCTCGAGCCTGGGCCTTGTCGTTGCGGCGAGATGGGAGAACCATAGCGGCGATGGCCAGCGCGGGGATAACTCGCGTCGACACGCGCCGGACTCTACGTCAGTTCGACCAGCCAATTGCCGTCATGCGACGTGGTAGAGCACGACATTCGACGTGGTCGACCGGCGACTCGACATGGACGAGCAGCCCCTCTACTCGAATCCCCCGTCTATTTACCTTCAAACGTAACTTCGTCGGGTCGGGTCGAGGCACGAGACCCGACGTGCAACGGCAAACGTGGCGCGGGACATGTCTGGCTTCGCAAAATGCTCAGCACCGACCTACGCCTGGGAACCCGATGTTCCGGTTTGCCATGAATGCGGGTAGGAGTGTCGCCACATCGCCAATGCACCTAACGCTGCACACCCGATAGCGACGCCACGCACCTCTCGTCCCGGTCCCATCCCCGCATGACCACGCCCGTCCCGACGAGCATACCGCGCTCGACCGTCATCGCCTTCGCCGCGGGGTTCGCCGGGCTGATGCCGATGGCGACCGACATCTATCTCATCGTGATGCCGGCGATCGCGCGCGACTTCGGCGCTTCGCTGGCCGCGACCCACGCCAGCATGGCCGCGTTCGCGCTGGGCTTCGGCGTGGCGCACTTGTTCGTCGGCGCGCTCGCCGACCGCTATGGCCGCCGTCCCGTCGCGATCTGTGGCGCGCTGCTGTTTCTCGTCGCGACGCTCGCCGTCACCTGGGCCCCGACGCTCGAACTGCTCACCCTCTGCCGCTTCATCCAAGGCCTGGTGATCGCGACCTGCCCGATCATCTCGCGCGCCATCGTTCGCGATGCCGTGCCGCCGGATCGCGCGGCACGGGTCTACGCGCTCGTCAACGCGCTGGCGGCTTTGTCACCGCTCACGGCGCCCTTCATCGGTGCCGCCGCGGCGTCGTGGGGCGGTTGGCGCGCGGCGATGGCGCTGCTGCTCGTCTACGGCGTGGTGTTGTTGAGCGCCGTTGTCGCCTGGCTTCCCGAGACGCGCCCCAAAACCGCGGCCGACGCCGTTCCACCGACGCCTCTGGCCGCCGCACGTGAAGTGCTGACGCATCCGCGCTTCCTGCTGGGGTGCTCGATGGCGATGCTGCTCTACAGCGCGCTGTTCACCTGGATCTCGACCTCGCCGTTCCTGATGATGGACCGGCTCGGCTTCTCGCAGATCGATACCGCCATCGTGCTCGGCCTCGGCTCGCTCGGCTACATGGGCGGGAGCCTCGCCTCGGCGCGTCTTGCCGGCCGTCACAGCCCCGAACGCGTCGTCGCTCTCGGCGCACCGCTGATGCTGGCGGGCGCGATCGGCTGCCTCGTCGCGCTCTCCCGCGATAATCCGGGTCCGATCGGCACGGTGTTGATGGCCTTCCCGTTCTACATCGGCCTCGGCTTCACCCACGCCAACGCGATCCAGATCGTGATGCGCCCCTTCCCGCACATGGCCGGCCAGGCGTCGGCATGGCTTGGCCTGATGCAGCAGGTCGGCGGCGTCGTCGTCTCGCTGATCGCGGTCCAGCTCGGCGCGGGCTACGCCGCGATCGGCGTCATGATCGCCTGTTGCGTGGCCCTGTTGCTGGTCAGCGCCGTGCTGCCGCGCTTCCTGCCGGACACAAAAGCCGCGCTCTGATCGTTCAAGTTGCGGCGATGGCGCGAACGAGCGATTGGCTCGGATCGCAACAGCGGGCTATGCTCTGCGCTCGATTACCGAAAGCGGAATCCTTGAACGGAGGATCGAATGCGGGTTTCGTCCGGCTTTGTAGCGATCGTGGTCACCGTACTTTTTGCGTCGGTGGGCCTTTCCCCAGCCATCGCCCAGCAATGCGTCGGCATGGCGAGCTTGCCCGAAGCGTTGCCGAGCCGCGCGCGGATACAGCCCGCCGGCTTCAAGCTCGCCCAGAAAAACCAAGACCCGATCCGACTCACCTTCGTCGGCCACGCCACGTTCCTGATCGAAAGCCCCAAGGGCATCCGCATCGTCACCGACTACAACGACTACGTGCGCACGCCGGTCATCCCCGACATCGCCACCATGAACATCGCCCACGACAGCCACTACTCGATGGCGCCCGATCCGCGCATCAAGCACGTGCTGCCCGGCTGGAATGCTCGTGGTCCCGGCCCCGTCCTGCACGACCTGCAGATCGGCGACGTCCACGTCCGCAACATCTCGACCAACATCCGCGATTTCGGCGGCGGCACGCGCGAGTTCGGCAACTCGATCTTCGTGTTCGAGATCGGCGGCCTGTGCGTTGCACACCTTGGCCACCTGCATCACACGCTGACCGTTCAGCAGCTCGGCCAGATCGGTCAGATGGACGTTCTCCTCGTACCCGTCGATGGCGGCTATACGCTCGATCTCGACGGCATGGTCGAGGTGCTGAAGGAACTCAAGGCGCGGCTCATGATCCCCATGCACATGTTCAGCTCCTACGGCCTGGAGCGCTTCTTGCGCCGCGTGCGTCAGGATTTCGAGGTGGTGGAACACCCCGTGCCGACGATCAGCGTCTCGCGCGCGACGTTGCCCGAGAAGCAACGGATTCTCGTTTTGCCCGGCCGTTGAAGTGGCGCGGCACGCCGGTTAACCCGCGCTTCACCACAATCTGAACGCGCAGATCTTCAGGCCACGTCGCTAACGCCGCCTTAGCGGGACCTCGGGCATCTTCACCATATCGAGTTTCGTTCCAGCTTTCCGGTGTATGGCGTCGTGCGAGGCCAGGCTTCCTTCAGCGCTGCGGGATTGGTCGTGGTCCTGGCCCTATCGGACACCGATTGGGGCCGGCTGCTCGACCGCCCCCATGCCACCGTCGAGGCCGCCCGCTGCACCTCGCACGCCAGCCTCGTGGAAAAGGTCAGCCCCTACGAGTTTTTCGGCGCCCGCGCCAACGATGCCGGCCAGTCGCTGCGCCAGCGCCTGCTGGTATCCAGCGACTACGCCGGCCGCCAGAAGCGCTTCACCGGCCAGACCGACTGGCACATCGAATGGCGGGCCTGCCTCGAAGTGCACGGCAACGGCTGCCGCGTCAGCGGTGTCGTCTCCACCGTCAACGTCACCTACACGCTGCCGCGCTGGGCCGACCGCGACGCTGCCCCGCCCCACCTGCGCGAACGCTGGGACCGCTACATCACCAGCCTCGCGGCGCACGAGAAGGGCCACGGCGACATCGCCCACCACGTTGCCGGCTTGATCGACGAAGCTCTCGTCGGCCTGGTCGACAGCGACAGTTGCGACGCACTGACAGCCGAGACCAGCCGTGTCGTGGAGGGCGTGATGCAGCGCGGCGAAACCTTGCAACGCGAGTATGACCGCTCGACCGGTCACGGCAGCACGCAGGGCGCGCAATTTCCGTTTTGAGCACAACGTTGTTGACGCTCGATTGCACGGGCCGCGTGCCCTCGACGGTCTAGTCAACGGCGCGCGCACCTGTAAGACTAGAGTGGTGTTGGCCTTTGCTGACGGTGAAACCGCACAGTGCGGGGTGGTGTCATGAGTACGCGCTTGCACGCCATTGGATTTCCGGCGCACTGGACGCCTGAAATGCTGACGCTCGTCGACACGCTGGCGCAGACGAAGTCGCGTCTCGTCGGCGCCTCGAAAGGCAACTATCGGGTCTGGCGATCGCCGCACGGCGCGGAGCTGTGGTTCCACTATCCCCAGCGCGCCATTCGCCACGCCGACAAGCCGCAGCCGGACGCCACGGCCAAAGACGCCGCCGCCGTTCCCAGGCCGAATGCGGTCACGCCGTTTCATCGGGGGTTGTCGAGCTGCACGATCAAGATCGGCCGCTATCTCTCGATCGATCGCTCCAATCCACTCGAAGGCTCGTGCATGGCGTGGCTTCCGCCCGCCGGCCCCGGCAGCCGCGAGCAGGTGATCGTGCTGGAGCTCGCACCCTACGGCCTGCAGCCGTTGCGCTCGCCGCCGCATTCAACCACGGCGCAGATCGTCTGCTTCGCGCATGCGCTGTGGGCTTATCCGGACGCCGCCACGTATGCGCGCGAGACGCCCGGCAACCGCCGCATCCAGGCCGGTTCGTTCAGCCCGGTGACGGAAGCGGACGTGCCCGAGGTCAAGCTGACCTACGGCAGCAGTCCCATCTCGCTGGGCCTCGCCACCGGCATCGTCCGCCGCGCCATCCGCCACACCAACCCCGAGACGGGCGAGCCCTACTACTGGCTACTGCTCGAAACCAAGCGCGGCACCTTCGACGTCGTCGCCAACCCCACCAAGATGTCCGGCGATGTTTCCGAAGGCAACATCGCCCAAGTCTGCGGCTCGTTCGTCGCCCGCCTGGCCGGCACGCCGGTTTAAATCGACCGCAAACATGAGTAGGTCGAATCCGGAGATGGCTGCCGCAACCACTTGCCCTTCTATTGTCGTCATGGCCGCGCAGGCGGCCACCCACGTCACGCCGCAGTGAAACGACCGCATCGGCACGGTACTCATCTAGAGAAGCTTACTCTTTATTCGGCAGCCGAGTTCTAGCCGAGGTTTGTCGTGGGTGGCCGCCTTCGCGGCCATGACGGGAGAAGTTGATAGCCTGTCGCACAATCGCTCTCATTCGAAGCGGTTATTCGAAGCAGTTATCATTGCGGCTGTTCCTCAGCCCTCAGACGCTGAACCGAACCGGCATCGCGAGCGCCATCAGGCGGCTCCAGCGATCGTCGATGGCGGCGGCCAGGCCCGTGCGGGGCGGCGTGCCGATCGGCGCGGTGCGCCCGATAATCTCGGCCTCGATCGCCGCCCTGTCCAAACCCTCCATGCCGCTGACATGGGCGGCGGCCGCCAGCGTCGCGTAGTCCTTGCGCCACAGCGCCGCGACGAACGCCAACGGCGCGAACGTCTCCTTCTGGAACACCACGGCGGGATGTCCACCAACCGCCTTCGCCTGGCGCGAAAACAGTTCGTAGTACTTGCTCCAGTGGCGGCCGGGCTGATCGTGGTGTTCGACGTGATAGTCGTTGCCGAGGTTGCCGTGCTCGGCGCCGGCGAAGTCGACGGTGTTGCCGCGGGTATGTTCGCTCTCGTCGGGGTCGACAAGACCGTGCTGCCAGAACGCGACCAGCGATTGCACGTTGCCGCCGAGGAACCGCGACAAGAACAGAACGAGCGCCGCGACCGGATTGAACGACGCGATGACAGCGACAATCGCATACCACGCCGCAAGGCCACGGATCAGGTCGCGCGCGGCGGCGTTCTTGCCCTTCGACCAGAGGTGGCGGCAGACCGCGACGCCGGTCACCAGATGCACGCCCTGGCGGAAGGCGTGCCGGCTGAAGTCGAGGAAGCTGGTGCGGTCGTAAGGCTCGGTCGATTGCGAGTCGTTGGGTCCGTTGCCCTCGGCGTGATGCACGAACAGATGCTGGGCCGAATAGAAGTACGGCGTCCGCGCAACCAGCATCGACAGCACGTTCTCGAAATAAAGCTGCAGCGCGCGCAGGCCGAGTTTCACGCGCGGAGCGGCGCCAATCTTCGGCTGGAATATGCGCGTGTGAATGTTGGTGTGGTCGGCGACCTCGTGCGGAAACTGGGCGAGCAGCATCGCAACGCTGAGCGCCACGATCACGAAGTAGTTGATGGTCGATGGCAGGATCAGCAGCAGCGTCAGCGGGATCAGCGCGACCGAGTTCGCCACCCAGATGCGGGTGAAGATGGCGTCGATCGGGTTATGCAGGTGGCCCGCGATCCAACGCTCGAGCGGGCGGGTCTCGATCGAGGCCTTCAGGCCGTCGAACGTGGCGGGATAGTCCGTGTAAACAAGATAGGCGCGCGCAAAGAGGCCGAGCGCGATCCACAGCACGATCTCCGCGACGATCTCGCCGGGGTTGGCATAGTCGGGGAAGAAGCCGGGCACCGTTTGCGTGGCGGCGGACATCAGCACCGTCGAGCCACACAGCCAGACGAGCGGCGCACGCTCGATCAATGAGCGGGGCACCACCTTGGCAAGCAGCGCGCCACCGGCCAAGGTGAGCCAATACAGCGAGCAGGCCGCGACGACGAAGTAGGTCGATAGCAGTCCCGCCACAACTGTAAGCGGGGCTTCGATGAACCCTCGGCGGGTCTCGGCGGCGCGGGGCTGGGCACCACTGGCTTCAGCAACCGCCATGGATCGATGCTGCTGCGTTGCTTGCGGCAAGGTTGCGGGCGGCACGGCGATGCTCCTTTCTTCCCAGCGCCAAGCGCAAACGAGCGGGCCGGAATCTATAGGAACGGGAAAAGAGTTACAGTTCCGTGGGTAATTGCATTGCTCGGCATTACCCTAAATCAATTGCCGGCCTGACGGCGCCTCCATTTCGCCGATTTGGTTAATCAGATCGATACGCGTGCGCTATGAAACTTGAAGACGATCGGCATTTCAATTCACCGGCCGGATGCCTCATATTCTTGTCATCGCACGACGCTGGATCGAGCGAGAAATATAAAAGAAACAAGGAGATGAGCATGCGTACCCTGGCAATGACCGCAACCCTGATCCTCGCCATCGCCGCTTCCGCATTGTCGGCGCAGGCCAACCGCTACATCGACCCGAACGCACCGTTCGATGCCAAGCGGTTCTTCGAGTCGCTGCCTTCGGGCCAAGAACGACAAAGGGACCAGGACCGGCAATTGCGCCGGTCCCGGTCCCCATCGCTTCGGCGAAGTGCCGTTGATTATTCTGCCTTCGCGCCGCTCTCCTTGATGGGCTTGGCCCACTTCGCGATCTCGCTCTTCACGAAGCCGTCGAGGTATTCCGGCGTACGCTTCTCGGTGCCGACGACGGTGGCGCCAAGATCGGACAGGCGCTTGGCGACGGCGGGATCGTTCATCGCCTCGTTTGCCGCGGCGTGCAGTTTCTTCGCGATGTCGGCCGGCGTGCCCTTCGGCAGGAAGATCCCGTTCCAGGTATAGGCTTCGAAGCCCTTCAAGCCCTGCTCGTCGGCGGTGGGCAGCTCGGGCAGCACCGAGGAGCGCTGGGTGTTGAACAGTGCGATCGCCTTCACGGTCTTGCCTTGGATCTGCGGCATCGCGGTCGACACGATCTCGCAGATGTAATCGACCTGTCCGCCGACAATATCGTTCATCGCGGGCCCCGTGCCCTTGTAGGGAACGTGTGCGGCCTTCACGCCCGCCGCGGCGTTGAACAGCACGCAGCCAAGGTGGGTCGCCGAACCCGTGCCGGCCGAAGCGAAGTTCAACTTGCCGTCGTTGGCCTTGGCGTGGGCGATGAACGACGTGAGATCGGTGACCGGCAAGCCGTTCTTGGTCAGCAGCGCGATCGGCAATTGCGCGATCAAGATAACCGGCTGGAAGTCGGCGGCCGCATCGTAGGCCGGGCGCGCATACAGCGACTGGTTCATCGCGTGGGTGCCGACGGTACCGATACCGAATGTGTTGCCGTCGGGCCGGGCCTTGGCAACGCGCGATGTGCCGGCCATGCCACCGGCGCCGCCGACGTTCTCGATCACGACCTGCTGGCCGAGCGCCTTGCTCATGCGCTCGCCCATGATGCGGCCGAGCACGTCGGTGGGTCCACCCGCGGCGAACGGGATGATCATGGTGACAGGCCCCGCCGGCCACTGCTGAGCGAGCGCGGGTGTCGTGACAATGGCAAGTACGGCAAGCGCGGCGGTGACGGTTTTCAGCATGGACGTCGATACTCCCCTTGATCTTGTGACGGATCCAGCGAGATGGCGCGTGGCAAGGGGTTTGACAAGCCCTCCGTTCGTGCAACCGAACGTCGCAATTGCAGCGAATACAGCGCGATCAATGCAGTT